>ONMG01000197.1 GCA_900318855.1 uncultured Prevotella sp. | reverse complement strand
TCTTCTACCCTATGGCTGAAACATTGTCCGGCATATGGCGTAACTATCTCCGGCATATGGCGTAGCTATCTCCGGCATATGGCGTACGAAAGAAAGTCGAGGCCCTCGGGGGCCATACAGTGCCCACTTTCAGGTGTCCTGCTCATGGGCTGAGGCCCACTCCTTTCTGGGCACCTAAGACAGTCGTAAGAAATGCGCTCTTTTGTTTGCTCATTCCTTTTGTTTGCATTATCTTTGTAGTCAGAAAGGATATCTATGGACTTCAAACTTACATCAGCTTACCAGCCTACGGGCGACCAGCCCGAAGCCATTGCGCAGCTCACCGAGGGCGTGAAGCGGGGCGACCCGGCCCAGGTGCTGCTCGGTGTGACGGGCTCAGGAAAGACCTTCACTGTGGCCAACGTCATTGCCAATGTGGGCAAGCCTACCCTTGTGCTGAGCCACAACAAGACCCTGGCCGCCCAGCTCTATCAAGAGATGAAGGGTTTCTTCCCTGACAACGCCGTGGAGTACTACGTCTCTTACTATGATTATTATCAGCCCGAGGCCTACCTCCCCACTACAGATACCTATATCGAAAAGGACCTTGCCATCAACGATGAAATCGACAAATTGCGGCTCTCGGCAGTGAGTGCACTGCTGTCGGGGCGGAAGGACGTGATAGTGGTGTCGTCGGTGTCGTGCATCTACGGTATGGGCGGCCCCGTGGCACTGAGCAGCAGTGTCATCAAGATAAAGCGGGGCATGACGCTTGACCGCAACGCTTTCCTGCGCCAGCTCGTCGATGCCCTTTATGTGAGAAACGACTTGGAGGTGAAGCGTGGAAACTTCCGCGTCAAAGGCGATACGGTGGACATCTTCATGGCTTACAGCGACAATGTGCTCCGAGTGACGTGGTGGGACGATGAAATCGACAGTATTGAGGAGGTCGACAGCGTGAGCTTCCACCGGATGGCCTCCTTCGAAGCCTACGAAATCTATCCTGCCAACCTCTTTGTCACTTCGAAGGAGCAGACCGAGCAGGCCATTTGCCGCATACAGGACGACCTCGTGAAGCAGGTGGACTACTTCAAGGAGATAGGTGACGAACTGAAGGCCGCGCGCATTAAGGAACGTGTGGAATACGACATGGAGATGATAAAGGAACTCGGTCACTGCAGTGGAATAGAGAACTACTCACGCTATTTCGATGGGCGCGAGGCAGGACAGCGTCCCTACTGTCTGCTCGACTTCTTTCCGAAGGATTACCTCATGGTGATTGACGAGAGCCATGTGAGCGTGCCACAAATCAACGCCATGTATGGAGGCGACCGAGCCCGTAAGCAGAACCTTGTGGAATATGGCTTCCGCCTGCCTGCGGCGTTCGACAATCGCCCCTTGAAATTCAGTGAGTTCCACGAGATGATTCATCAGGTGATTTATGTCAGTGCCACGCCTGCCGAATACGAGTTACGGGAGTCGGAAGGCGTGGTCGTCGAGCAGATTATCCGCCCCACCGGCCTCCTTGACCCCGAAATCGAGGTGCGGCCGTCGGAGAACCAGATTGATGACCTGATGAACGAAATCGTGGAGCGCACGGAGCGAAACGAGCGCGTGCTCATCACTACGCTCACCAAGCGCATGGCCGAGGAACTCACAGAATATCTGCTCGAACACGACGTCAAGGCCAGTTATATCCACAGCGATGTGGCTACCCTCGACCGCGTGAAGATTATGAACGACCTCAGAGCCGGCGTCTATGATGTGCTGGTGGGTGTGAACCTGCTGCGCGAGGGGCTCGACCTCCCCGAGGTTTCGCTTGTGGCCATCCTCGATGCCGACAAGGAAGGCTTCCTCCGCAGTCACCGCAGTCTTACGCAGACTGCCGGAAGGGCAGCCCGCAATGTCAATGGCAAGGTCATCATGTATGCCGACACCATCACAGAGAGCATGCAGCGCACCATTGACGAGACCGCGCGCCGCCGTTCGATTCAGCTGAAGTACAACGAGGATCACCATATCACTCCTCACCAGATCGTGAAGGCCATTAAGAACAGTCTGCCCATGGGCGACGGCAATGAGAATGTCACGTCGATGCAGCGCG
>ONMG01000139.1 GCA_900318855.1 uncultured Prevotella sp. | reverse complement strand
GTCAGACTTGCAAGCCAGAATGTCTGGCAGCGACCGTCATCGCTCTGCACGGCTATCAACGTCGATGAGTTGGTGCTTTTGGCAACATGGGATGCCGTGATTAGGTAGGCATCGGAACCGTTAGTCGTCATAAAGACACCCGTACCCACAATATAGCCGCCATTAGCTGCTGGGGTTCTTATGTTGCAAACTATGCGGAAAGCCTGGTCCCTTAGCAGCGGCAAAATACCCCTCCCCTAATGTGAATTCCCACGCACAACGAATTGAATTCTAAGCACTGACTTCGGCATTAGCTAGTCTCTCTTAAAGAGATCGCGCGTGTAAACTTTATCCACCACGTCGGAAAGCTCCTCACTCCAGCGATTGGCAATGATCACGTCGGAACGGCGCTTGAAGGAGTCTAGATCATGCGTCACCTCGGAGCTGAAGAATTCGGCGTCATCAAGCGTGGGCTCATACACAATCACGGGCACGCCCTTGGCCTTGATGCGCTTCATGACGCCCTGAATGGATGAGGCGCGGAAGTTGTCAGAGCCAGACTTCATAGTCAGGCGATAGACGCCCACAACTGGCTTCGGAGTGCCAGCATCCACGACGCCCCTCACCCGTCTCAAGACCTCATCTGCCACAAAGTCTTTGCGTGTGCGGTTGGAGTTGACGATGGCTTCGATGAGGTTTTGAGGGACATCTCGGTAGTTGGCCAAGAGCTGCTTTGAGTCCTTGGGAAGACAATAGCCGCCATAGCCGAAGGACGGGTTGTTATAGAAGTCGCCCACGCGCGGATCCAGGCAGACACCATGGATGATGTCGGAAGTGGAAAGCCCCTTCACTTCGCAATAGGTGTCCAGTTCATTGAAGTAGGAGACGCGCAGAGCCAGGTAGGTGTTCACGAATAGCTTCACAGCCTCTGCCTCGGTTGAGCCCAGCACAAGTTCCGGGATGCCGGTGGTTCCGTCGGAGTTGATACGCTCACGCTCGGCCGGATCAGCACCTTGAGCGAGCAAGCTTGCGAACCGCTTGGCCGACTCGACAGCTTCCGGGTCTTCTTTGGATGCCCCCACAACAATCCTACTCGGGTGCAGGTTGTCGTAGAGAGCATGGCCCTCCCGCAGAAACTCGGGAGAGAAGATGATGCGCCTGTCCCCCGTTCGCTCGCGCAGTTGACGGGTATAGCCCACGGGAATGGTGGACTTGATAACAACCCAGGCCGTATCGTTAACTTTCCGCACAGCCTTGATTGCTCTCTCCACAGCCGAGGTATCGAAGAAGTTCTTGTCAGAATCGTAGTTCGTCGGCGTGGCAATTACGGCGTAATCAACGCCCGTGTAGGCGACGTCGGTATCGAGCGTGGCCATAAAGTCAAGCGCGCGCTTACCCGTCTTCGCCTCCGCGAGGAATGCCTCAATCTCCGCATCCTTGATGGGGCTCTCAAAGCCGTTGAGTTTTTCGACCTTCTCCGGGATGATATCAACGGCATGGACCTCGTTGTGTTGTGCGAGCAGCATCGAGAGCGAGAGGCCAACGTAACCTGTTCCTGCAACTGCTATCTTCATCTTCACGGCTTCCTTCCTGTCCGTCATGCTTTCGAACATCACTTCAGGCTCTTTTCTTCAGAAGAGAGCCTGCGACCTGCTCTAGATATGGGTTCTTCCTGCCGTGGTACCAGATGACCGACATGCCACCGAACGCGAAGACGCCAACCAGAATCTCAAGTAGCAGACCGATAATCCCGCCTGGCAGTAGGGAGACCGAGAACCGGACGATAGCGAGCATCAATACGCCAATCACAAATGCAGGCAGTGACTCTATGGCCCACCTCGCAAGAGGCAGGTCACCCTTCACCGCTATCGTCTGGACGACACTAACGGCAGCCTCGGCCACGAGCGTAGCTATGGCTGCTCCAAGGGCTCCCAAAGCGGGAATCAAAGCAAGGTTGACCACAATGTTTGCAATAGCACCAACTACAACCGAGAACACATAGGCTCTATCTTGTGATGTAGGCATTAACCACTGCGTCCGTATTACGTTTGCCCATGCCATAAATGGCATCTCGAGGACTATTACGGGCATGACAACGGAGCAAGCCTCAAACCCATCTCCAAAGAAGATGGGAACAAATTCTTCAGAAACTGCGATTACGCCAAAGGTGAATGCGGATGACAGCAGCATAGCAAACCACATTGATGGAGCCATGTACCTTTTTACGCTTTCCCTGTGCCCTGTAGCACAGAGATTTGCTGCATGTGGCAACATTACTGTGCCCAAAGCTGAAATAAGGGTGAAGGGCATCTGTGCCACCTTCAAGGAGTTCTCGAAGATTCCCGTCTCTCCCATACCGGCAATCTGGCCCAGCATCACCTTGTCGAGCACCGTGTAAAGGCTCACAGCAATGACGGGGATAAAGAGGACCAAGTCGGGTTTAACATGTCTCAACACTTCCGAAATACCCGGCCTAACAAACAATACCTCCTGCCTCACAAATGGCCAGAGCACCGCCACCGAGACAAAGTAACTAAGTGACATAAGTAGGAGGTAATTAAAAAGAGCCCACTCACCCCTGACCACAGCAAACGTAAGAACGAACGTCGAGAGCTTAATGACGAAGTTCCTCAGAACTGTAATCCTGAACTTCTCAAGGCCGAAGAAGAACCAATTGATGTCGAGGGCACCCGTTAGGACATAAGGAACCCAAACGATGGCGAGCAACCGGTTGTCAGCGACGAACAGGGCATACACAAGATAGATGCCCGTGCACGCCAAGCACATGACGGCCTGAACAGTCCAAATCCCCCAAAACGTACGGCTCAGTTCGGCCTTGTCATCACGCGCCATTGCTACCGAGCGATTTCCGTAGTTATTGACTCCAAGCATGGCAAAAAGTACGAAGTAGTAGGCCACAGAAAACGTATACGAGAAAGTGCCCACTCCATCGGTACCGAGAACACGCGACACGTAGGGTGTGGTGATCAGGGGCAAGATGAGCGTAAGCACCTGGTATGCGATGTTATATAGGTAGTTACGTCGAACGCTCATAAGAGAATCTGTCTACTCCCTAGGCTAT
>ONMG01000195.1 GCA_900318855.1 uncultured Prevotella sp. | reverse complement strand
TCCATGTTCAGATCACGCCAGTGGTTCTGATGCTCCATCATCGAATCCGCAAAGTCTCCGGCAGGGATAGTTATCTTCTTATCCTCGCCTGCGGCATTTTTGATGTAGAAGGTGAATGTACCGTCATCGTTCCCATGGTCGAAGAGACCGCTCTCCTTCTCCTCCGGTGTTACATCTGCAACCGTAAAATCATTGTTTCTCTGTTCTTCTGGCATAGTTCTTCTCCTTTCGTTTTTGAGTCCGAAAGGATACGACCTATGGGTCCTATGCCTGCGATATGCTTATAGAAGGGCGCACTTAAGTAGGCTATGAACCCCACTCATCTCGCGCCAGGACAGACTTATAGCGTCTTTATTCCCTGTACGATATAGATGAGCTTTAGGTCATACCCTTTCGTGGCCACTACTTTGGATATGTGTTATCAAGCATCAAAGGATGCTCATACGGACACCCACGCATTAGCCTGGGCAGCCGAATCAGAACCCTTTAAAAATCTCAATTAAATCCTGATTACATGTTGTAAAAATCCGACACATTTGATATACTGTTTTATGTGTGTTTGTATGGATTTGTATGCCGATGTGATTAAGCCCCCTTTCTGACCGTTTTTCTTTTTATCCTGATGTTGACCGGGATATGGGTCAATTTCCCTAAGAGACGGTTTAGATGTTGATTTATGTCGCTTGATGTCTCTCGGCAAAATTTTTATAAAGAAGGTAGTTTTATGCAGGGAAAATCAGGAATTATACTTTGCGGCGGCGTATTTTTTACCCTGCTTGTTGAAGCCAGCAAAGAACGCATCAGCAAGCGGGATGGTCGCAAAGGCAAGAAGGGCGATGTAAAGGACGAATACATCATGCATGATCTGGTGGACTTATGTGCTGAGGGATTCGCATCCTTCGACCAGGAGAAATTCTCGGACAGCGTCTCTAAATACAAAAACTGTGGCTCCAACTATGGAGACTCCATGCCTTTCCATAACGGAGACTACAAGGATTATGTCTATGATGCCATCACAGAGGGAAAATCCCGTTCCCTTTATCTGATGAACGAACTTATCAGGAAATATCTCGTCAGAGGTAAGATGGATGGCACTGAACCTACTGCACTTATGGTCAGAAAAATAATGTATGTGATAAGACATGCTGACAATGTCGAACCCAATGATGAATTCTATGCCGATAAGAACTGTGGCTTAATCAAGCAACGCGACCTCATCAAGACTGACACTGTCGATATAGCGCCTTTCCTTCTTGGCGTTTGGAATTACATACTGCAAAACTGCCCGGACAATAAATCCGGCAAGGATACCCTCAAGAAGATTTACCTTAAGAAAGAAGCAGCCAATGACCTTGGCGAGTACAACCCCGCTTTTGGTGCAGGCTTCCGCAATGACCTAAAGGTAAACTACCCAAAATACGAGGAAGCACCTGCACGACCGGCTCCAAGGCTATATGACAATGCCGCCACTCCAGAAGATGATATCCCTGTGATAGATGGTGAGGTGGTTGAACCTGTTGATATGCCAGGAAGTGAGGAGCCGAAATTCAAAGAGAAGTATCAGAACTTTACGAATAACGGCGTATTCATAGATACCCACATAGGCGATATACACTTCGGAGGATGATATAATTGGAAAACCCACATAATAGTCAAAATCTGCCACAGACGGTTACAAGAGACTCCGATCTTGTACATCTTAAGAAGGAGCTTTCACCGGAGGCTGTTGCTGAACTGATGCAACTCGCCAGCAGACCGCAGGTGCTTGCTGTTAATAATGTACACGGAGATATTAATTACAACGACAAATCGCTACGGGAGTATATTCCTGCCAACCGCAACTATAACTACTTCAACCTCTTTGTCATAGACGGGAACGAATTGGTTTCCGGACACTTTCAAATGAACGCAGATGTATGCCTGTCAGAGGATCTGGGTACAGATAAAGGCACAGCCCGCTGGCTTAAAAAGCTCCGTGAAGCAGAGCGTGAAGAAGTCATGTCTTTTCCAACTGTAGTGGCTACTGCCAGCAGAACTAAAGTCAAAGACTGCCATGCAGGCTTTTTATACAATATTGAAATTCAACGAGGCACAATATGCTTCGACTTTAAAATGATTGATAAAGTTACGCATGATGAGCTCGCCCTCTTGTCTCACAAGCTTCATCTCATCGAGAATCCCAGATGCAAGGAGCTTGATACCATTCACTGGGCGGTGAAAAATGCCAACCTGATATCCATCCTGAGAAAGAATGGCAAGGAACTCACCCCTTTATGGGACTGATATGCAAATAGAAAAAGGAGTGCACACAATGGATAATGAAAATGAAAAATGGGTAAATATTGAGGATGTAGCAGAACATCTTAGTGTGACACCTGACACAGTTCGAGGATGGGTACGTGCGGGTAAGCTTCCGGCAAACAAAGTCGGAAAACGCTACAAATTCAAACTAAGCGAAATAGATAAGCTGGTGCGTGAAAACAAATTAATCTAAGGCTGTAGCCGGGAAGGAGCCGCTATGGAAGAAGAAATACAAACCAAGAAGCAGGGAGCCATCGTATCCGTGGTTCCAACAGAAAAAAGCTTTGAGACAAATGTCAAGCCGATAGAGCCGTCTTTAGTCAACTTCTTTTTTGGCAGAAACGGTGCAGGCAAATCCACCATTGCACAGACAATCAAGGATAGACGTGTCACCTGGGAAGGAACAAAAGGAGCCTCCGACTTTGACTTAAAGGTCTATGACCAGAAATACATTGAGGAAAATTTTAAGGATTACCAAGGTCTTACAGGGCGGCTCATCTTTCACAAAGCGAACGATGAGGCTATAAAGAAGCAAGAGGATATTAAAAAGCAGCAGGATACACTCTCTGCTGAAATTCAAACTGCAAAGCAGGGATTAATCGATGCCGATGATATCCTGAAGAAAGAGATTGAAGATCATAAAGGCGTCTTCTGGAAGCTTACCGACTATCCAAGAAAGACCTTTAAGAAAATGCTGTCAGGATGCCTGAAGGGTGCTGATGCCTTCTATGATGGATTCGTTATGTCTCAGATGACAACTCCTGTAGAGCATGATTCAAAAGAGCTAACTGATCAGTATGATACGCTTTACGTTCAGCAGCTTAAGAAGTATGACACGCTCGTATTTCCGACTGATGCATACAAATTTGAAAACCTTGACGGCGCTGATCTGCTCGGAGAGATTATTACCAGCTCCAGCAAAGATCCATTTGCTATCTTCGTCAAAGATATAGGTGCGATGGAATGGTTAAAGACGGGAGTTGATGAATATCTCCATCACGAGATGAACCCGGACGGAGTGTGTCCATTCTGCCAAAAGCCTTTAGATGACAAACAGCATAAAGGAATTGCCGCCTGCTTCGATAAGAAATACGATGAGGATATGGCAAAGCTGAACACATACCTCTCCTCATTCAAGGATACTATGGGAAGCCTGTACCTTTCCCTTAAAAATCTACTCGCAAGTCCCTTTCCTGCTGTAGCACAATCCGGCTTAGAGGCGCAGATAGAAACCCTTGCTACGGAAACGCAGAATGCCCTGAATACCATCCGTGAGAAGATAGCAAATCCATCGGGCATATTTACCTTGCCTGATGTTCATAATATAGTTAAGGGAATTGAAACGACCGTCTCAGAATTGAATCAGCAGATTGGCGAGAACAATGAGTTGTATCGACTCAGTGATGAGAAAAAGAGCGAGCTGGAGCGTAAGGTCAAGGAATACATTTCATTCCTGCTTGACGATGAATACAAGAAATACATCGCCGATAAAGATAAATGCAAAACCATAAAAGCTAACCTACAAAAGGATATAGGTGAAAAGCAGACCCGTCTCGGAGAACTCGCTAAAGAACTTGAGGAAGCAAATGCAGAGGGTGTCCCCACCGAGGATGCCATGACAAAAATCAACGAGCTACTGCGGCACTCAAACTTCCAGGGCTTTGAACTTCGTGAGGAGCCTGGAAAAAAGAATGTCTATGCTGTCATGCGCCTGAAGGATGGTAAGCCTGATAAGGTCGTTGATGAATTAAGCGAGGGAGAACGCAGTTTTATTGCATTCCTTTACTTCTATTATGATGTACTTGGATTCAAGAGCGATGCAGAAAATAAAGCAAAGAAGCCAAAGGTAATCGTTATCGATGACCCTGTTTCCAGTATGGATGACAGCGCATTATACATCATCGGATCTCTGGTAAAGACACTTGCGGATATGTGTCTTGGACGTGCCTCGCTGAAAGAGGATAAGCTCGGTGATGCCCAAATTGACCAGATGTTCATTTTCACCCATAATGTCCACTTCCATCGTGACATTACTATTGGAAAGACAGCTTCTGACCTCTATGAGAAGGTGTCATTCTTCCTGGTAAAGAAGCAGCGTGGAATATCCGAGTGTATCCGCTGTGTGAAGAATGTTGCTGTTGGTCAGTCACAGAACTATAATCCGGTAAAAAACAGCTACTACGCCCTCTGGAGCGAATATACGCAGCTTGAGTCTCCTGCGGCACTTGTGAATGTCATGCACCAGATACTGGAGTATTACTTCATTCAGCTTTGCGGCTACGATGGAGAAAGCCTGCCCGACATAATCCTGAAAGAAAGAGAGGAAAAATTCTTCAAACGACTTAGTGACGGCACACTTGATACTTCAGAATATAACCTTGCCGAATCCATGCTTTATAGGCTGACTTCATCTCCTTCTGTTATAGCCGAGGGTCATTACATTGAAGATGAAAACGATGTGGAAATATACAAAGACATCTTCGAACGCATCTTCAGAGCAATGGATCAGGATCAGCATTATGATATGATGGTCGAAAGCGTTCACTGGAACGAATCATGATTTAACAGGAGGCTGGATATATGAAGTATACGATTGAAGAAATGACTACCATGAAGGAAAACCAGGTCTTTGACAGGAAAAGTGCCAAGAAAGACCCAAAGACTCTTTCCAACCATATTGTTGCTTTTGCAAACGCAGATGGCGGCACTCTCGCTGTTGGAATCGAAGATGACGGAGTAATCACCGGCATAGACGGCTTCCCTGATAACATGAATGATGTTGCCAGAGTGCCATATGATTACTGCAAACCCTCTGTCTCCGTTTCCTTTGAAAGAGTCGGCTGCACTGATAAGGACGGAAAGCCAAATCATCTGCTTATAATTACTGTGCCCCAGAGCCCGGAGCTCCACGCAAATCAGCAGGATGATGTATATCTCCGTATGGGTGATAAGTCCCGTAAGCTCACATTTGATGAGCGGATGCAGCTGATGTATTCAAAAGGAGCCAGGTACTTCGAGGACGAGCCCGTAGCCGACTCTACCATCGAAGATATCGATTTGAACTTCGTAGCAGAATACTGCCGTAAAATCGGCTATACAAAGTCAGCAAAGGAGTATATCCTCAAGAACAAAGAATTCACAGTCTCTAAAAACGGCGAAGATCAGATGAGCGGTGCTGCCATACTGCTCTTTGGTTCAAATCCTCAGCGTTTCTTTAAGCGGGCAAGTGTGCGTTTTATTCGCTATGACGGAACAATGGAAAAAGTCGGCACAGAGATGAATGTCATAAAGGATGAAGTGTTCCGTGGACGAATCCTCGATGTGATAGAGAAATCCAAGGAGTTTGTTCAAAGTCAGATCAAGGAGCGGACATTCCTTGGGAAGAATGGTCGCTTTGTCACGCAGCCTGAGTACCCTGAGTATGTCATACAGGAGATGATTGTAAACGCTGTAGCTCACAGGGATTACAGCATCAAAGGCACGGACATTCAGATTAAGATGTATGATGATCGCATCGTGGTGGAAAGTCCTGGTACCCTGCCCGGAATTGTACGCCTGACAAATATGCGCACCACCCATTTCTCCCGTAATCCAAAGATTGCAGAATTTCTTCAGGAGTACGATTATGTGAAGGAGTTTGGCGAGGGCGTAGACCGTATTTATACGGAAATGGAGACTGCCGGACTCCCGGAGCCCGAATACGAAATAAACGCCTTTATGCTAAAGGTCACGGTGCGCAATGGCAGTTTAAGCGACAGCGATGGCGAGATAAATGTCGGGTTAAATGGCGAGATAAATGTCGAGATAAACGATATTGCTCTTTCAAAAACAGAGCAGGCGGTCTTCGATTTAATTGCTCAGAAGCCTGACAGTTCAAGAGAGGATATGGCTGAGTCACTTAATGTATCCACTCGAACCATTGAACGTGCAATCAAATCTTTAACAGAGAAAAATCTTATAGAGCGAGTCGGTTCCAGAAAGTCAGGTCACTGGCAGATTACAGGACAAAGATAACCCTATAGAGCGAGGGGCATGGTATCAGTTGTGCCCCTCGTTTTTTTTCATATCTCCCACAGGCTGGATTTATCTGACTGCCGCCTACTCTTAATGCCAGCTTCTTCCTTTATCCTGTTAATAGTACCAATTGAAAATCCTGCCTCCACTGCCCTTTTCTTCACCTCATTACTGTCCATCGGTCCATTTGATAGAATCCTCTGAAGGAAAAGTACGGTCTCCTCTCCTTTGG
>ONMG01000116.1 GCA_900318855.1 uncultured Prevotella sp. | reverse complement strand
ACGGTCGGGGTTGCCGAGCAAGATTGGATAGCAGATGCCCTCCTGACGAGCCTGGACAGCAGCCTTCATCATTGTAGGATGTCCACCCTCGGCAAAGACGACACGCTGTGGATGCATGGCTGCCGTGGCATGGAGGGTGCGCGTGAGCTTCGTCTCCTGGCCAATCATCTGCATGAGGCGCTCCTTGTAAGCTTCCCAGTCGGTGATGGGCGTACGGGCAACTCCACTCTCCATAGCGGCCTTGGCCACTGCCGCACTGACCTCAGTGATAAGGCGCGGGTCGACAGGTTTCGGTATGAAGTACTTGGGGCCGAACTGAAGGTCGTTCACATGATAGACCTCGTTCACTATATCGGGTACCGGCTGCTTGGCCAAATCTGCGATGGCATGAACGGCTGCCAGCTTCATCTCCTCGTTGATGGCCCTGGCATGAACATCCAAAGCACCACGGAAAATATAGGGGAAACCAATGACATTATTAATCTGATTGGGATAGTCGCTACGGCCTGTGGAAATGAGCACGTCGGGGCGGCTGGCCATGGCATCCTCATAACTGATTTCGGGCACGGGGTTGGCCAAAGCGAACACAATGGGCTTGTCGGCCATCGAGCGCACCATATCCTGCGTGAGCACGTTGCCTTTAGACAGTCCCACGAAGACATCGGCTCCCTGGATAGCCTCGGCAAGCGTATGGACGTCGCGGCGGTCGGTGGCAAAGAGCTTCTTCTGAGGCGTGAGATTAGGACGGTCGGAGGTGATGACACCCTTGGAATCCAGCATTACAATGTTCTCCTTCCTGGCGCCAATGGCCACATAGAGCTTCGTGCAGGAGATGGCTGCGGCACCGGCTCCGTTGACCACTATCTTCACTTTGCTGATGTCCTTGCCGGCCACTTCAAGGGCGTTCTCCAGGCCGGCAGCCGAAATAATGGCCGTGCCATGCTGGTCGTCATGCATCACGGGGATGTCGAGGGTCTTCTTCAGGCGCTCCTCTATGTAGAAACACTCCGGGGCCTTGATATCCTCCAGATTGATACCTCCGAAGGTGGGGGCGATACGCTCGACTGCCTCGCAGAACTTCTCGGGGTCCTTCTCGTTGACCTCAATATCGAATACATCGATTCCGCCGTAGATTTTGAAAAGCAGTCCCTTGCCTTCCATCACCGGTTTGCCGCTCATGGCGCCGATGTCACCCAAGCCTAACACAGCTGTGCCATTGGAAATGACAGCCACGAGATTGCCCTTGTCGGTGTATTTGTACACGTCGTCGGGATTCTTCTGAATCTCCAAGCAAGGATATGCCACGCCCGGGGAGTATGCCAAGCTTAGGTCGGTTTGTGTCCGATAAGGCTTGGTGGGCTTTACTTCAATTTTGCCGGGCCGCCCGTTATGATGGTAGGCGAGAGCAGCTTCCTTTGTTATCTTTACCATAGTAAGAATGTGTATTTAGTTCCTTATATTGCGCCGAGGGGTTCAACAGCCCTCGAATCACAGGCAAAGTTAATAAAAAACCAAGGAAAGAGAGGGCGTTTCCTTGACTTTTTTGTATCTTTGTCCCAAATTTAAAAGGATTTCACATGTCAAGGTCAATGTCATCGGAGGCCTACAGAGCCTCGCTTAAAGGCAAAGTCATCCACGTTGCGATGTCCGAGTTTTTAAGGCATGGAGTATCGGCAGTAAAGATGGATGACATCGCGGCTGCGCTCTCGATATCCAAGCGCACACTTTATGAGATATTCGCCAATAAGGAGGATCTTCTCTTGGCTGGAATGAAGGCATACATGGCCAAGAATACCGCCAAACGTGACAAGGCGATCAATGAAGGGCACAATGTGATAGAGCAATTCCAGTTGTTCTACCAGTCGGAAATAGAGATGATGTCGAAGGTGAATCCTGTCTTTTTCTCCGACATGGCCAAGTACCCCAAGGTGATGGCATTCCGCAACCAAGTGCATGATGAGACCCGACAGAACGGTTACAACTACTTTAGGCGGGGCATCGAGGAAGGCCTCTTCCGTAAGGATGTTGACCATATGATAGTGATGCAGTTCTCGCAGGCTATACTGGATTATTTCATCTTGCACGAAGTGTACAAACGGGTATCGGTAGAGACGATATTCCAGAATGTGGTATTGGTAATCCTGCGTGGCCTATGTACGGAAAAAGGGGCGAGGCTGCTCGACGAAAAGGTGTGAGCCCGTGGCCGCAGCCTCAAAGAGCATCCCAGCCGTCAGATTCTGGACACCTGCTTCACGCCCTTCACCATTTTCAGCTTCTTGATGAGCGACTTCAGTCTTGAGATGTCGTCCACCATGACACTCAGATTGCCACTGAAGAGGCCGTCGTGGGAATCAATGTTGATGGAGCGCATCACTATCTTCTCTTCCTTGGAGATGATGCTTGTGATATTGTTGACCACCCCTATATCGTCGGTACCAATAACGCGCAAGGTGATGACATACTGCGAATTACCCTTCCCACTCCAGCGTGCTTTCACAATGCGGTAGCCGAAGCGCTTACGCAATTCAGCAGCATTGGGGCAGTCGGCTCTATGAATCTTGATGCCTCCGCTCACGGAAAAAAAAAAAAAAATCTTGTCACCATAGATGGGGT
>ONMG01000194.1 GCA_900318855.1 uncultured Prevotella sp. | reverse complement strand
TTTGAAAGAAGCTATGAATCCGGATAAACCTCACGGTGTTTCTATTTCAATCCAATAATTCCAATCGAAAGACCGCTGTCGGAAGGTGGTGCAACTTAGGGATTTTCCAATCCCGGAAATATTGGTACAGTCGTTCAGTCGGCTGTACCATTTTTCTTTTCCGGCAGTGAGAATTCTCCGATGCAGTTCCACACAATCTTTATGCGTTGGACTCTGTGTCCATCTATCTGTTCCGGCTGGTAGACGTAGACCTTCTCGACAAATTCCCGGATGATTTCAGGAGTAAGCTCCTGGATATCGGTGTACTTTCTTACGATGGCGAGGAAGTCATCTGTATTGGTTGCATTCTGCTCCGATGCGGCAAGCTGGTCTTTCAGCTCATGCATACGGTCGATCAGCGTATGCTGCTCCTCCTCATAGTTTGCGTTCAGCTTAATGAAACGCTCGTTGCTAATCTTACCATCGAGGTTATCCTCGTAAAGGTGCTGGATGATGCCATCGAGCTTCCTGATTCTGGTTCCCGATGCTTCCAGTTCTTTTCTTGCCTCACGCTGGCTTTTCCTCATCTCTTCCTGTGATTTGTGCATAGCGGCCTGTACGAATTCATCCTCGTGCTCACGGGCATAAGCTGTAATGTTCCGGAGTCCCTCAAGAATCTGCTGTTCGATGACGATATTGCGTATTTGATGGGAAGTACAGGTTTTCTTACCTTTTTTCCGGTAGGACGAGCAGACCATGTACTCGCTCCGCGGAAGGTTTCTTCCGCGCACCTGATACAGCTTCTTCCCACAGTCTGCACAGAATACCATTCCGGAGAGAGCTGGCATTTCGCCCATAGGCGTTATCCTGCGTCTACCATCACGGATGCGCTGCACAATATCATAGGTACCCTGATCAATGATTGCCTCGTGCGTGTTCTTGAATACCTGCCACTCGGTTGGGGCGCGATGCAGCGACTTTTTCTGCTTATAGGATTTGCGATAGGTCTTGAAGTTAACCGTGTGGCCGAGGTATTCAGGCCTTGACAGCATATGAGATATCGTGCTGTCTGCCCATCTGTAATCGTCTGCATCGTGGCGGTTGTCTGAGATGCCTCGCCCGTGCGCCTTCGCATGTGCAGTTGGGCTCAGAATGCGCCGCTTTGAAATCTCGTTCGCAATCTGTGACACACCATAACCCTGCACACAGAGATGGAATATTTCCCTCACTACAGCTGCAGCTTCTTCATCGATTATCCAGTGTGTTTTGTCCTCTGGGTCTTTGATATAGCCATAGGGCGGTTTCGGGCTGAGAGGCTTTCCTGACAGGCCTTTAGATTTGAGCACAGCCTTTATCTTGCGGCTCGTGTCCTTGGCATAAAACTCATTGAAGATATTGATGAACGGCGTCATGTCGTTCTCCGTGCCGTTAATGCTGTCTACGCCATTGTTGATGGCAATAAAGCGGATGTCGGCATTAGGGAAAACCATCTCGGTGTACATACCGACCCGCAGATAATCTCTGCCAAGCCGGGACATATCCTTTACGATAATTGTTCCGATAAGGCCCTCATCAATCATGGCGATAAGCCTGTTCCAATCCGGACGGTCAAAGTTCGTACCGCTGTAACCATCGTCCACAAAGAACTGCGTGTTAGTAAAGCCGTGGTCGGCTGCGTACTTTTGCAGCATGGTTTTCTGGTTGATAATGCTGTTGCTGTCTCCCTTCAGCTCATCGTCTCGTGAGAGACGGCAGTATAGAGCCGTAATTTTATCTGATTCAGCAACATAAGACTGTCTGTTTGTATTCATGATTTTTCCTCCTTTCCGACAGTCTTCAAGCGGTACTACATATATTCCGTAAAGCCGTGAAGATGTCAAGTAGAATATTACGGTCAGGACGCTTTGGATTTTGTGAGCTCTGGATCGTTTAAAATCAGCCGTTTCAGTTTCTCTAACGCGGTTTCCTTCGCGTCTTCTCCGGACGCGTATTCAGTCAGCACGATGGTGCCGGATATGCTTTCGTTCGGTTTCGTTTTCTTTTCCATCCGTTTTTTCCTTTCTGCCTGGGAGGGGCGGTCAAAATCTCTACGGCTCTCGCAACAAGTAACGGTGCGGGGGTCGCGTACGCAAAAAATGCGAATTCAAACGAGTAATTGACACAATCAAATGGGTATAATGGCTGTAAGTCAGGGTAAATACAGTTTAAAAATCTCCAAAAACAGACGCAGCAGATGTATTTTTCTACTGCGCCTGCTCCCCATGACTATCGTAGAACTGCACTCTGGCAGGTTCCGGCGATTTAAGCGGTGATCTTTAATACTTTTATGGCCTCGCTGCGGATGAGCCTGCCGTCAATAAACTCAAAGGCGAGGTAACCGGTCTGGTGACTTAATGCGAAAAGCTCATACAGCATTTTCACGCTGACGGGAGACCTTTTCACAATCCAGTAGTAGCTGAAATCCCCGAAAACAATCGGCTTCTTGTCAGCCGCGGCATTCGGCATATATTCTGAAATCACGACAGGCTTACCGAAAATGGTATTATCTGCGTTGTTCCAGAGGTAATTGCCGTTTCCATCTTTCAGCTTGCGAAGGGTCATAGCTGTAGTATCGTTCATCAGCCATACAGCATTCTTGCGGTACTTTGCTTCAACGGAGAAATACAGCGAAATGACATCATCGTATGTAAGGCTTGCAGTGCTCGCTCCAGTGTCTGCTCCTGCTGTGGGATTAAGGATACCCACAGGTTCATTTGTACCGGTGCCGTTGATGAAAGCCTTGTCTTCTGCACGAGCAAAGTTTTTAGCAAGGCGCTTTACAAGGTAGCCTTCAAAGTCAAAAGTTGCATCTGCCACAAATTCGGACGGGGTCCTTAAAAGCGTAGCCAGCTTATTGCTCTTTACTTTGACGGCTGAAAAATCGTTCTTTACATTTCTGATGTCAATGTTTCCGAATTCAGGTACGAACTTGGCAATGTCATCACAGTCAGCTGTGATGATTTCAGCAGGCCCGTCAAAGCGGAAAAAGACTGATGCAATGCTGCGGATAACACTTTCCTTGGCAATAGCTGCCTCGTACTTGTTGTTAGCGGCCGCAGGCAGGAAGTAAGTACCGGTGGCCATAGAGCGGCCTGCTTCAATGTTTTCGGCAGCGAATTTATCGCCTTTCATAAAGTTCCAGAACTGCTTATTGTATTCTGGTTGACTGATGTTGATCATATTTTCTACGTAATTCATATTGTGTGTCTCCTTAGCAGTGTTTATTGCGTTTCTCGCAGGACGGACATACATAAAGACCCAGCTCGTGAGAGTTAAGGCATCTGCCTACCTGCTTCAGCATGCCGGTACTACAAAGTGGACAGTGGATTTCATATCGGAGCGCCATCTCAATGGTGTGCGGTTCGTGAGCACGAAGGCGGTAATATCTGGTGAGATGCCCTTTTTCATTCTTGGGTAAATTGCAAGTTGAATTTGAACACTCATAAT
>ONMG01000186.1 GCA_900318855.1 uncultured Prevotella sp. | reverse complement strand
TTGGCCTGTGCGTTGGCGCGGAGCCCAAAGGCGAGGCAGAGGAGGGGGAGGATGAATGTCTTAAGTTTCATATTTCTTGGATTTAGTGTTGCGTGCAAGTGTGGCTTCGTGGCGGAGCAGCGTGTTCCGGCGCGGTGTACTTGCAAAGTTAATAAGAATAGGTGGTAAGCCGAAAAAATCTCCGCCCTCTTTTCCGAGCAGCGGAGATTTTTGCTTGTAGACTTAGCGTCGGCTACTACTTCGATGCGTAGCCGGGGTTCTGCTTCAGTGCACCGTTAGACTGGATGACGGTGTTGATGCGATAGGGGAACACGTAGTGGTTCTCGTCAATAGAGCGCACCTTGTCCATGACAGCCAGTCCGATGACACCCTTGTAGGTCTTGCCGTTGATGGTCATCGTGGTGCCGTTGGTGGTGTCGAGAGGTGAGTCGGGGTTGGAACGGTCAACATGCTTCAGACCGTGCTTGGCAATGGTGAGCTTGGTCTTGGCATCAAGGTTCCAGTCGGCGTTGCCTTCAGTGGCCCAGCGGATGAGGTCGTAGCGGCGGTCGGTCCACTCGCCGGCGAGCTCGCAGCGGCGCTCGTGCATGAGGTCGAACATCGTGGGCCGTGTGTAGGTGACACCCTCCTTGGCACGCTGGGCAATGTGGTTGAGCGGCTCTGCTGCCTCTTCGTTCTTGCCTTGCATGATGAGTGCCTCGGCCTTGAAGAGCAGCAATTCGGCAAAGCGGCAGAGCGGAAGGTTGAGGGCTGTGGTAGGACGGTCGCCGTTGCCCGACACCTCATCGCTCACACCGGCTCCATCGACCACCTTGCCACGCGAGAAGGGATCCATGTACTTGTTGAACTGGAAGCCGCACTCATTGTCGGAAGCCGAGAAATAGCGGCGTGTGGTGCCAAAGAACTTGAAGGTGTCGCCGTAGGAGAGGATGGTGGCACTGCGGCGGGCGTCCTGGTCGTTGTACTCAGCCCAGAGCTCAAGCGTCGGCTTGAAGTTGCCCCAACCGTTGTAGAGTCCCCAGCCTTTGTTCTCGAGCACGATGGCGGGGAACTCTGAACCAGCGTAGTTGTAACCACTTGAATTCACTGACCAGATGTATTCCTTGCTCCAGTTGTTGGCCACCTTGAAGACATCGGCAAAGTTGTCGAGCAGACCGCGTTCGCCCTCGTTCTCCACCTTGTCGACAAGGGCGGGAATCTCAGCCCACTTGGTCTTGTCGAAGCGTGCCCAGTAGGCGTAAGCCTTCACCATGTAGGCATAGGCAGCATCCTTGGTAGGCCGTCCGTAGTTGTCCTCGGAGTAGTTCTTGAACCAGTCGAGATTGTCGGCAGCCTTTTGCAGGTCCTCCACAATCATCTTGTAGTTGTCCATCACCGTGGCTTGCTGCGTTGGGATGGCATTGTGGTCGGTCATCTCCTCATAGCGTGAGAAGGGCACGCCCTGGGTAGCCGAGCCATAGCGATAGGCTATCATGAAATGGGCGAAGGCACGCATGAAGTAGGCTTCGCCCAGTGAGCGTTTTACCACGGCTGAGCGGCTGGCCTCGGGCACCTGGAGTGCATGGTAGACGATGTTGTTGGCCACAGCCATCGTGGTGTACATCTCGGAGTAGATGGTGGAGAGACGGCTCTCTGTCTGGCCGTCGTAGGTATAGTTGGCCAGCGACATCTCGCCGTTGCCACGTGAGCGGCTGTAGAAGATGTCGTCGGATGCGCCCTGCTCCCAGAAGAGGTCGCGTCCATAGGTTTCCTCAAGTCCGTAGACGTAGTATAATGAGTTGCAGGCTTTGATGTAGTCCTTGTCGGTCTTCCAGAAATTGCCCTCGGTGGCTGTGCCTTCCTTCGTGGTGTCGAGCCAGTCGCCGGTGCAGGAACTCAATAGGCCGGTGAGTGCAAGGGCTGCAATGAATGCATTATGTAGTTTCATAACTAAAGGGTTTGAATGAGTTAGAATTTAAGTTTGACAGCCAGCGAGAATGTGCGTGCGATGGGGTACTGGCCGCGGTCGAAGCCTATGCCGCCCACCTCAGGATCGATGCCGCTGTAGTGGGTGATGGTGAAGAGGTTGTCGCAGCTCAGTGTCACATCGAGAGTGCTCTGACGGTCATTGAAGTAGTGAATCTTGCGCAGCAGGTCGGTGAAGGAGTAGCCCACGGAGATGTTCTTCATGCGCAGGTAGGAACCGCTCTCCAGGTACCAGTCAGAGCAGGTGCCGAAGTTGCTGTTGGGATCCGACTGCGTGATGCGGGGCACGGAATAGGTGGGACCGTCGAGGGCCTTGAGGATACGCTCATCGCGGTTGAAGGAGCCGAGGGCCTCGTTGAGTGTGGTGTACTTATAGGCATTGAAGAGCTTCACTCCTGCCGAACCTTGAAGCATGAAGTCGAAGGTGAGCTTCTTATAGGTGAAGCCTCCGCTGAAGGCGTAGGTCATCTTGGGCATGGCATTGCCGCGATACTCGTAGTCACCGTCGCCAATCTTGCCGTCGCCATTGATGTCGACGAACTTCAGGTCACCGGCCTTGGCGTTG
>ONMG01000189.1 GCA_900318855.1 uncultured Prevotella sp. | reverse complement strand
CCGGAGCTAAGGCGCTACGTGCAGCAGCAGGTGGACCTGCGCATTTGTCAGGCCGTGAAGCTTGCGGCCAAGAACGGTGTGCTCCTCTTCAAGGACTCCAGGCCTGGCGCACCTCTGCAGCAGCGCGATGAACTGGAGTTCACGCCCACACCCATGGCGCTGCACACCCTCTTCAGGAAACAACCCGACGGCATTGACTACAAACTCACCATTGGGCACGGTCTGCTCCCTATGGAGCAGCATGTGCGCATTCTCTGCAACGTGCCCTCACTGTTCATCGTCGGCCAGCACATTATGCAGTTCGGCGAAGGACTCAACGGCAAACTGCTGCAACCCTTTCTCAACCGCGAATGGATTCACATTCCTAAGGCTAAGCAGAGCGAGTATCTGCGACTCTTCGTACTGCGCATAGCCGGTAAGATAGATATCGAAGCCGAGGGCTTCAGCGTAGAGCAACTGCGCCCCGAGGGGAGGATGTCGCTCGTGCTGAACCATACGGTCAATGGCAAATACGCCCTTCTGCCCCGGTTCACCTACGGCTCGAAGACCTTTGAGAAATGGGACCACAGGCAGAAGAGCGTAACACTCCACGACAACGGCAATGAGGTGGGCTTCGTGTGCGTCAACCGTGATAGAAATTGGGAACGGGAGATGTTGTACTTCGTGAAATCAGAACTGTCACTGCCCGACTTTGGTACTCTGAACCATATCATCGAATGGTCCAGCATCCATAAGCAAGCTTTGAAGGCCCGCCACATCGAAGTGGAACAGCCGGAGGGCCACCGATACTACATTGGCGACGTGAAGGTAACCCAGTCGGACGACCGCAAAGGAGATTGGTTCCGACTGCGCATCATGCTTCATTTCGACAATGGCGAGACCCTGCCCCTCATGGCTCTGCGTGAGGCTCTGGTCAACGGTGAGCCCGAATACTTGCTGCCCAGTGGCAACTGGTTTGTCATCCCCGAGCTGTGGTTCTCACGCTATGCCGGTGCCATGACTTTCGGAACCAAGGGCGACGACGACGCCCTCCGGCTGCACATCAGCCAGCGCCCCATCATCCGGGAAGCCTTGGGCCACGAACCTAAGCTGAAGACGCAACCTGTGGACAAGCACCTCCCCGTGGGTCTGAAAGCACACCTCCGCCCCTACCAGAAGGAGGGTTACGAGTGGCTGCTCTCGCACTACAATGAAGGCACGGGATGCTGTCTGAGCGACGACATGGGACTGGGCAAGACCGTGCAGACCATCGCTCTCATTCTCAAGCACAGTGAGAAGACAGCGCCCACCAAGAAAGCAGCCCCGACAGCAGAGCCTTCCTTCTTCACCTTTGAGGAGATGAGCGGACAAAGCGCACCTCCGTCAGAACCGGTGTTAGTACTTTCACCGGCCTCAGTGGTCTTCAATTGGCGTAATGAGCTGGAACGATTCGCACCATCGCTGCGCGTGCTCACCTATACGGGGGTGCCCTCAGTGAGGCAGCAACTCAGGGAATCCATGGACTCGGCTGACGTTGTCATCACCACCTATCAGACAATGCGCAACGACATCGACTTCTTTGAGAAACGACACTACGGCATCATTGTCTATGACGAGGCGCAGGTGTTCAAGAACCGGAAGTCGCAAGTCTATGAAGCCATACTGCATCTCCACACCTCTCACAGCGTGGCTTTGAGCGGCACACCCATCGAAAACTCGTTGGAGGATTTATGGTCACTCATGAGTGCCATCAACCCTCAGCTGCTCGGCGACCGCGAGGGATTCGTGAAACACTTCATCAAGCCCATCAACGACAATATGCAGGGATCGCGGGCAAAAATGCTCCGCGAGCTTGTAGCTCCCTTCTTCCTACGGCGGCTCAAGACCGAGGTTCTCGACAGTCTGCCCGAGCGCCAGGACGAGATTGTATGGTGCAACATGACGCCCGAGCAAGCCTCAGCCTACGAAAAGGAGGAAAGCAGCATGCGCAATCTCCTGCTCACAACCGACGTCTCAAAGGAACAGATGACGGTCATCAGAGCCATCACCCGGTTGCGACAGATTGCGTGTTGCCCAAGGATGATAGGAATGGATGTCGACTCCGGAAAGATGGACGACGTGTTCCTGCGCTTAGAGGAACTTCACGGAACAAGCCATAAGGTACTCATCTTCAGCGAGTACGTCAGCTTCCTGCAACAGGTCGAAGCTAAGATGAAGACCCTGAACTGGAAGTACGCCATGCTCACCGGCGCAAGCCACAACCGCGATAAAATCATCACCCACTTCCAGGAGACTCCCGACTGTCAGTTCTTCCTCATCTCGCTCAAGGCCGGTGGCGTGGGCCTGAACCTGACAGAAGCCGACTACGTGTTCCTCCTCGACCCGTGGTGGAATCTCTCGGCCGAGGAGCAAGCCATCAGCCGAGCCCACCGCATGGGACAGCGACGGTCGGTATTCGTCTACCGCTTCATCTCGAGCGGAACGCTGGAGGAACAGATTCTCAAGGTGCAGGACCGCAAGCAGTCGCTCGTGAACACCGTGCTGGGCTTTGAGAAACTGCCGGTACTTCCACCGACAATCCAGCCCCACGATTCCGGGGCTCACAATTAGAATCATTTCGGGTCACAGGAGATAGCCTGTGGATTAATCAAGTCCAACTTCGTGTTCACACGGGGATGAAGCAAGTCATGCTACTGTCTCCTCTCTTGTCAACCCTGAAGATGTCTATCCAATTAGTACGCAAGACTGCACGTAGTTGGAGAATTTATGCGCACTCTCACAGAGACTTCTCCTAAGACCGCACACAGAGGCTATAACGTGTATCCACGGGGGACTTCTTGGGAACGTGAAGTTTATTATCACTGTACTGCGCTCCTAAAGTCGCTTGTCCGCTACTCATGCTTGTACCCCCTTCGGGACATTGCCTGCTCATTTGACAGCATATCGCTCTTACCGATAGTCAGAGTGGAAGTGACGCATGCATTGGCACTGCCCGCTCATTTGGCAACATATCGCTTTTACCGATAGTCGGAGTGGAAGTGATGCATGCGTCAAGGACAGCCCCGAGGGGGCTGAAGCATGGGTAACCCCGATCAAGCGACTGAAAAGGAGCGTAGATCGGGGATAGTACTACTATAAGGCTAAAGTGCCCCGAGGGGGGCACACGAGCACGAAGTGCGCAGAAGTCCTTCGAAGCCCGAACCACGGACCTTTTACAGTGAGGCCAATCTTCCTTCGCCGTCGTCTTTACGTAGTAATCAGTTATAAATTTCCCGCCTCTACTCCCCATCCACTCTCCCTGGCACCAGCCAATTCAGCCTGCGGCGGTAGGCCTCGCTGAGCATTTCGGCCATGGGTAAGCATGCTTACGGCATATGGCGTAGATATCTCCGCCAATTGGCGTACATAGCTCCGGCATTTGGCGTACATAGCTCCGCCAATTGGCGTAACATCCGGCACCCTTGGGGCACAGCGCACCGACGTTGCCGATTGTGAGCAGATGCAGCCGGCCGTCAACGTGCTGCATCTTTGCCGTGTCGGACAATGCTGCCCGACAGGAAAGCAGTGTAAGGTTAGGATGGAAAAGTATGATATTCAGCATCTTTCGAATGCCCAAGGTAAGGGCTTCTGCCGTCCTTACGTGCTGCTTACCCTGCATCACCTCTCGCCGATTTCCGAACTTGAGGTGGTGACTGAGCGCAACACCACGCAGACACGTGCCGGCATGAAGGCGACAGTGCCGGTGGTGGCCGAGTTCGTGGAGACCCAACTTGCCACTGAAAATATCCTATACCCCATGATTTCCTGGAGGCAGAGTCCGGTATGGTAGCGCACACAACGAGACAAGAGACCTCATCCCCCAACAAAAAGGTCACGACAGTCGAAGGTGACACTAAAAAAAAGGTCAGATTTCTTGCTTATTCCTACTTTTTCGATTACCTTTGCCTCTATAAAGGTTACTACGAAATGGAAAATTCATTCACACAGCTCTGCAACGAGATCTTCAATCAGGCCATCAACGACTACCACGTCAAGGACAACGTGGACACGCCTATCAGCAATCCCTACGACCGGGAGTCGATAGAGAACCGCCTCTATCTCAAATGCTGGATAGATTCCGTACAGTGGCACTTGGAGGATCTCATCCGGGACCCGCACATTGATCCCCTTGAGGCATTGAAACTAAAAAGGCGCATCGACCGCAGCAATCAAGACCGGACAGACCTGGTAGAACAGATTGACTCCTATTTCCGTCAGAAATACAGCGAGGTGAACGTGCTCCCCGACGCACGCCTCAACACCGAGAGCCCCGCCTGGGCCATCGACCGACTGAGCATACTGGCTCTGAAGATTTACCACATGAAGGAGCAGACCGAACGCACCGACGCCAGCAACGAGCACATCGCCCGCTGCAAGGATAAGCTCAAGGTGCTCCTCGAACAGCAGAAAGACCTCAGCACGGCTATCGACCAGCTCCTTGATGACATCGAAGCCGGGAGAAAATATATGAAGGTGTACCGACAGATGAAGATGTACAACGACCCAGCTACCAACCCCGTACTCTACAAAAACAAATAACCACCCATCCTGGCACATGATTAAAGAGCACATGCTAATCATCAGGTTCTCGGCCATCGGTGATGTCGCCATGACCGTACCTGTGGTCTACTCCCTGGCCTGCCAGTATCCGTCGCTGCGCATCTCCGTGCTCAGCAGGCCCTTTGCACGCCCGCTCTTCGAGCACATGCCCTCCAACGTCGACTTCATGGAAGCCGACATCAAGCGCGAGTACCGCGGTATAAAGGGATTGAACGCCCTCTACCGACGGCTCGTGGCCAAGAACTTCACGGCCATTGCCGACTTCCACGATATTCTGCGCTCCAACTACCTGCGCCTGCGCTTCAATCTGGCTCAGTTCAAGGTGGCTCACATCAACAAACACCGCTCCGGGAAACGCCGGCTCACCGACCAAGGCCATAAGGTATTAGTACAGCAACCGACATCCTTTGAGAACTATGCCGAGGTACTTGCCAAACTGGGATACCCCGTAAAGCTGGATTTCACCTCCATCTTTCCGCCTGAGGGAGGAAATCTCAAAGAATTGCCCGAAGCCATTGGCCAAAAGAAAGAAGGTGAGACGTGGATAGGTGTGGCCCCCTTCGCAGGTCACAAAGGCAAAATCTATCCTTTGGACAAAATGGAGGCTGCGATAAGACTCATCCTACAGCGCCATCCCAACAGCCGCCTCTTCCTTTTCGGAGGAGGACCTAACGAAATAGAAACGCTCAACCTATGGGCCGAAGAATTTCCACCGTGCCTCAATGCATCCACCCTACTCCACGGCATGCACAATGAGCTCATTCTGATGAGTCATCTTGATGCCATGGTGAGCATGGATTCCGCCAATATGCACCTGGCCTCACTCGTCAACGCCCCAGTGGTGAGCGTGTGGGGCGCCACGCATCCCTACGCCGGATTCCTCGGTTGGAATCAAAGTATTGACAATGCAGTGCAAGTGTCCTTGCCCTGCCGCCCTTGTTCGGTCTACGGCAAGAAGCCCTGTCACCGAGGCGACTATGCCTGCATCAAAAACATCACGCCAACAATGATTGTCGACAAGCTCGACAGCGTTCTCAATAACAAGAGGGGAGTAACCTCCCGACAGTAATAACCCTATTAAAAAAAAGAACATTATGAAGAAGTATGTATGCGAAGTATGCGGCTACGTCTATGACCCCGCAGAAGGCGATCCCGACAATGGTGTAGCACCCGGAACTCCTTTCGAAGAACTTCCCGAAGACTGGGTGTGCCCGCTCTGCGGTGTCGGCACAGACGAATTCAAGCCTGTAGACGAATAAACCGCCAAGACATAAATTCACAGACCCCGAAGCCTCCGCAAGGAAGCTCCGGGGTCGTGTTTTTTTAATATCGGCACAGCACAAGCAGTCTTCCCCAGACAATCTCCTTTCCACCATTGTCATTCCTCCGGCAAAACCAAGACCTTCCTCTCCAATTTCTTAATATAAAACCACAAAAGACACACCACACGCACCTTTATGCCTGCTTCTATAATTATAAAAACCCTATATAAATCAGGGTCGAAGTTATAGTTAACCCACTTATATCTAATGATATACGTTTTCGAACCGCCTATACTTTCCTTAGCATAAAAACCGCCCCTCCATTCACTGTCT
>ONMG01000184.1 GCA_900318855.1 uncultured Prevotella sp. | reverse complement strand
GGTGACGGGTTGCGCTCGCCTTGGGGTGGGAGGAAGCTGCTGAACTTAGCGTTGCCGCCTCAGCACCTTTCTCACGCTTCCGTCCGATAATCTCTCGATGACCACTCCGCCCGCATGAGCGTCAACGCGCTGCCCTGCAATGTTGAAGTAGGCAGTGGGTTGAGCTTTGGAGGCTGTCACCTTGTTAACAGCTGTGGTTATTTCAACCACTGCATCGGGGGAGGCTGTCGACTCGCCGGTATCGTAGATCGCGGTCACAGTATAGACGTAATGTCCCTTGCTGCCGACGGCGTCGTGATACGACGTGGCAGTCAGTGGCTCTGGTGTGAGGCAGACTCCGTCGCGGTAGACCTTGTATCCAATCAGTGTGAGCTTCTTCTCGGAGCGGCGGTAGTGGATATCGTCAAGGAAGAGGATGTACTGGTCGGACGAGACACAGCGGATGGTGAAATAACGCGTGCCAGCGGGCAGCTCGGCTGAATACTGCGTCCACTTTCCGGGTACACTTATGGTATTGCCTACCTTATGGAATGAGTTGAGTGCCGCGCTGTCGGTTGAGGCATATATTTCAATCTGCTCATTCGTGCCAAACTCATAGTTGGCCGGGCTCTCTGCCAGAAAGTTATCGTCTGCTGTCCATCCACGGGAGGTGAGATGAGCCAGTCGTCGTTCTTGGCATACGAGCCTGCAGTGAATGCGGCGGCTACTTGGGCACCGTTGTGCGGAGCCCACGTAGAGGATGTGAGTCCTGCTGCGGCAGGGTTCAGAACCTGGAAGGCCATTGCGTCGCCCGCGTGGGGGTAGTCGATGAAGTCGCCCGAACTGTTGCGGATACCCATGGTAGGCCTGCCGTCGCCGTCGAAAAGCGTCCACTCACCCATGTTCGTCGTTGTGAAGGCCGGATAGCTTTCGAATCCTTCGGTCAGCCACTGGGCCGCCTGGTTCTTGACAAGCGGCTGCTTCCATGTGAGCATCACGCCCTTGCTGTCGGTCGAGGCCTGAAGCTCGGGAACGAATGGCAGACCCGGCAGGATATTGACGGCCACGAGGGAGGTGGTGTCGTTCTCGGGATTGTCATCGTCGGCATAGTTGAGATGGAATGAGTAGAAGGACGACTCGTCGGCGTCGGAGTTGGGCATGTCGTAGAGCGTTATCCATGCGCTTTCATCAGGCTGCAACTTAGGTCCTTCCACCTTGCCCACTTCCTTGCCGTTGCGCAGAAGAGTGAGGTGATAGTGCTCAGCTTCTTGAATGCCCAGGTTGGTCACTCTCACCGAGAACGTGTCGCGCTCGCCCACTTTCAGGGTGGTGCGTGCCACCTGGAAGCTGTCGACAGCCAAGTCGTTCGTCGGCACATCCGTGATACTGATATTGTCGACATAGAGCGTCATCACGGGGCTCTCACCCACGTGTCCCACGGCATGGAGCTTCACTTGGATGGGCTCTGAGGCTACAAAGTCATCGAGTGGATAGCTGTGTATGGTCCACTCGCCGTTCTCGGATGTCGTGGCATTCTCCGACAGATGGTCGAGACAGTGCTGTTGCCCGTTGGCATCCTTTACGTAGACCGACAGTTCGTTCTTCTGCTTGCTGCTTTGCCAGAACCAGAACTTGAGCCGGGGGTGAGCGCTCCCTTTTATCGACACCTTGGGCAGTATCACTGTGGCATCACTACCCTCTGTGGAGTGACTAAAGCTCAACAGGCCTCCATCGTGGTCGACAGGGTCGGCGTAGACACCATGGTCGTTGACTATCCATGCGGCACTGGCATTCTCCTGCAATACCCAGGGATAGGTGGCGATGCGCTTGCGGGCAAACGACTCCTTGAAAGGCATCTCGTAAGCATCACCCAGGAAAAGTGTGTCGGTGTATGCAGGCTGACTCTTGCCCAGTTTGTTGAAGGCTTCCACTGTGAAGGCCTGAAGCTGCTGGCGAGAGGAGGGGGTATAGCCGTAGTCATACGACACGACACGCACGGTGTCGGTGTGGCCTTGGATATCGGTCACTCTGAAGGCGATGTTCTCGGGGTTGGTCCAACCATTGTGAGCTCCCCGCTCAGGCAGTGCCCAAGTTACCCGCAGCTTGTTGTTGGCCTCAGGCTTTACATTGAGGCTGGTCACGGCAGCCGGTCTATCCTCGCCGACGTAGGTGCTTGCCTGGTTATCCAGGCCTTTGCCGGCCTCATTGGCCACTACCACGGTGTAGACATGCTCACCTGTGGCGTCGGTGTTGTGGACAAACGAAAGGTCCTGACCGGGGGTGCCGTTGACAAAGGTCTTCAGTGTGTCGCCCCAACAGACGATGGAGGCGCGCAGTGGTCCTTTGAGCATGTCGCCCGCAATGGTAGTTGTGGGCAGCCGGAAGCTGACAGTGGCCGACTTCCCGCCGTTGAAGTCGGCCTCGGCGCGCAGATGGGTCACCGTGTCGGGAGCGTCAACGGTGGTCAGTTCCTTGATGAGGATGTTGTCGACCGACAGCTGATAGCCTTCCAACCTCGAGCTGAGCACGTGAAATCCCAGGCAGAGCAGTCCGTTGGCGGAGGGCCTGAAGTTGAGCTTGTAATTGCGCGGAGAGGTGAAGCTGATAGCTGTGGGCGCCATAAGCTGGGTGCCCATAGCTTCTACGGTAGGCTCGGCTCCCATATTGACAGCCAGCTTCTCAACACCTTCAGTCTGGGCCAGGGCTTTGAAGCTCACCTGGTAGACATGGCGTGTATCAACGGTAAACTGAGGCGTGATGAGCCAGTCATCGGCGTCGGCGTCGGCATTGTAGGGGTAGACCATAGCACCGGCGTCCCATACCCATGTGTAGCCGTCGAGGTTGTTGTCGATCACCGTGAAGGCTTTGGCGTCCAAAGAAATGTTGAATTTCTGCTCATAGGGCAGCGTGACCGGTGTGGAGGCCGCCAGAACTGAAGGAGCATAAAGCAAAGAACTGCCGCCCGTCAGAGCGATAGCGGCAGTTCTAAGGATGGAATGAATGTTAGCGTTCATTATCAAGTGTTGAAAGGGTTTATCTGACAACGACCTTCACTGTGGGTCCGCCTTGCAGCGTGACAAGATAGACACCCGGGCTGACGTTCAATGAAGTGGACTCAAGTTGGCTGACAGTGGTTACGCGCTGTCCGTTGGCGGTGAACACCTCGGCCTTGTGGCCGTTCAGTCCGCTCAGGGAAATAGTTCCCTTGCCGCCTCTGACGACAGCCGATGATGCTTCCACATTGCGTACGCCGGTAGTGGTGACACTGGCAGCGTCAGACAGTGGCGACTCGCCCTTGTCGTAGAGTGCCGATATCTGATAATGGTAGTCACCGGCGTGGAGGGCTGTGTGGTCGACGAACGAGAGCTCATCGGCAGTCACTTCGCCCACGAACAGGCTGTCGCGATAGATGCGGTAGCCCGAGAGAGCGAGGTTCTCCTGTTGTGCACCCTTGGCGGTGAAGGTGATGTCGTCGAGCAGCAAGGCGAACTTGCCCTTTGAGACATAGTGGATGGCGAACCAGCGTGCGCCCTCAGGCAGATTCTCGCGTATCTCTTCCCACGAACGGGCATTCGACAGCTGGCGGGTGTCGCCTAACTTTACGAAGGCCGTGGTGTCGTTGGTTGTGGTGGAATAGAGAATCTCGAATTCCTCAGGAGTGTAGGCACCGCCCATGCCTGTCTTGGCATAGAAGGAGATGCTCTGCGCATTACCCGAAAGCTCGGGCGAGATAAGCCAGTCGTTGTTGGCTACCTCGGTCTGCCCCTTGTCGGGCGAAGCACACTTGAGGGCTACCAGCATTTGGCTGCCTGTGTGGGGATCCCACGAAGAGAAGGGGATACCTGATTCTTCGGTGTTGAACACCTGGAAGGCCATCTTGGCGCCTGCATTAGGATAGTTGAGTGGAGCGGACAAGCCGGTGAGCGAAATGCGGATGGTGGCTGTGGTGTCGCCGTCGACCAGTGTCCAGTCGCCGATATTGCTGATGGCAAAAGGAGTATAGTCCTCGAAACTCTCGGTGGTGCGCTCCAGGGGAGCTGTCGAGAGGTCGGGAGCTGTCCAGTTGACTTTGATGCCGCTCGTAACGCGCTGGGCTGTGGCGCCGGTGGGAGCCGGGAAGGCATTCTTCACCACCTCTGTGCTCGCTGTGTTGCTCTGATTGTTGCCGCTATACTGGTCGGCGGCATAGTCAATCACTGCGTAGTAGGAGGTGTTGACCGAGTCGACTACAGCAACTTGGTCGGGAAGAGCCAGCGAAGCGGTACGGCCTACCAGCACGTCGCCTCCAGCCACGGTGTTGACGAGGCGTCCGTTCTTGTAGAGCTTCACCTTATAGTCGGTGCCGTTTACCCTGTTCTCGCCGAAGTTGCGCACTTTGAGCAGCAGCTTGGTGGTGGTTCCGGCAGTCACCTTCGGCAGTACTTCGAGACTCATGGCTCCTAAGTCGTTGGTTGCAGCCTCGGAGACAGCGACGTTGTCGAAGGCAAACACATCGGTTGTCGACTTCACGCTCTTGGCTGTGATGCCCACGCGCACGAAGTGGCTTTGTTTCCATGGCGTGAGGTCGCACACCACCCTCTGCCAGTGGGCCTTACCCGTGAGCGGGAGGGTCTGGAGCGTCTGATAGGCACCATAGTCGGCCGACACCGAAATCTCGGCTTCGTCGCCCTTGCCCGTATTGAATACCCAAAGCGTTAACTGAGGCTTTTGCAGCTGGCTGATGTCAATCTTTGGACTCTGAATCATGCTGGCCACACCGGTCTTGGTAGCATCGAACACCACGACGCCTCCATCGCCATCCTGCGTGCCGCAGAACTTGCCGACGCCGTCGCAGGGCGTCCAGTAGCCATCGCCAATATCACCCTTGAGCATCTCGGGCAACCAGGGTCCGCTCTTCATGGTGACCTGCGGGAACGATTCCACTACGGGAGCCACGAGAGCAGGTCCGGCAATAGCCGTGACGGTCTTCCAGACGTTGCGGCCACTGCCTGCGCCGTTGACGGCATAGACACTGTAGCCCTGATAGGTCTGTCCCTTGGAGATGTCGAGATGATCGGTGTAAGTGGTAGCGGTGGTGGAGACTTCCTGACCGGAGGTGCCCACGGAAATCACGTAGGAGAGTGTCGACGGGTCGACATATCCGCCGTGCTGGCCCACCTTGGGAGCCTTCCAGGAAACGATGACTGAACCAGGATTGTTGATGTCCTCCACGGCTGTCAGCGAGTCGACAGCTCCTGGTACGTCAGCACCCACGTAGACCTGAGCCGTGGCGAAGTCGCCAGCCACAGAAGCAGCTTTGCCATACACCTTATAGGTATGTGTGCCCACCGACGGCATACTTGATGTGGTGGAACCGTCGTCGATGACGGTCACCTTGTCGCCCGGAGTGATGGTAGTAGCTGAGGTGAATATCTGCTCACCGTCGCGCTCCACCACCACAGCATCGAGAGCGGTGAGGGCATCACCTCCGATGGTCTTTGCGGGAGCTGTGAAGCTTATCGTGGCACTCTGTGCTCCCTTGTCGCCCGGAGTCACCACCAGGTTCTCTGGTTTGGCAGGAGCCGTAGCGGGAACAGCAGTCACAGCGAAGTTTTCCACATAGAGCAGGCCGTGGTCGGCCTCGCTGCAAGCCTTTATGCCGAAGTAGTAGATGCCGTCGGCGTCGGGACGGAATGCAGCCTGGAGTGGGTGCTGCCGAGGCTCATAGGTAATCTCCACGGGAGCGATGAGCTCGGTAGTCAGTGCCGTGGCTGAAGGCGATTTGCCGGCATAGAGCGCCACCTTCTCCACAGGATAGGAATTGAGTGCTATGAAGCTGATGTAATAAAGGCTGCCGGCCTTAAGCTTCATGGCCGGCGACACGGCATAATCATCGGCGGCGTTGGTGCTGTTGGCCTGATACACGATAAGGCCGTTCTGTCGGCCCCAGGTGCTCTTGTCGTGGTTGTTGTCCACGATTGTCCACTCCGAGAACTTGCTTTCATCCGAGAAGTCGTCGGTGTAGGGAGGTACATGAGCGAGGCCCACAGTCAAGTTGTTGGACACTATAGTGTCGCTGGCCAATGTTTGGTGCGTTGCCCACAGCTTGTAAGTGTAGTGGCGGGTCTCGTCGGTCTCCACACGGTCGGTGAAGGTGGTGTCAGGACCCGTGTACACCTGTATGCTGTCGGGCATACGGAGCAGAGTGTAAGAGAGTTTTGTGCTATCCACGTAGCCCTTGTGCTTGCCTTCCTTCACGGAGTTCCATTCCACTCGAATGTTGGCGCCCTTGTCGTCCTTAGTGGCTATGCTGGCCGTGAAGCCGGCGGGGGCCTTCGGATAGTCGTCGCCGATCCACTTGCTGATGGCCCGGGCGTCGCCACTGACGCCTTCCTGAGTGGCCTCCACCGAGAAGAAGTGCTGTCCGGCCGTCGTAGTGACATCCACCGAGACGTCGGCTCCGGCAGCTCCTTTGCCCTGAGCTGTCACCGTGCCGTCGACGCTAACCTGATAGTTCACGTCACCGGTCAGTGTTCCGCCCTTGCTGTCTTGGGTGGGCAGGGTGAAAGTCACCTTTCCCGACAGGCTGTTCTAGACGAAGCTCACGCCGAGGTTGCTCACGGCGTTGACGAAGCGAGGCTGCTCCACGTCCTCCAAGGTAGTGAGACCGGTGAGCTGGTCCTCATTGTTGGTGCCGTCGTAACTCATGTCGCCAATCAGCTTGGCGCTGCCTGTTGAGGGATCCACCTCAAAGATGCCGTAATCTGAGTACTGCCCGTAGTTGCTGGCCCAGTAGATGGAACCCGTCTGCATGTTGCAGCAAGCCGACTGAAAGAAGGCAGTCACATTACTTACTCCCGTCGAGCCTATTACGGTAGCCGCACCGGTCTGCTTGTTCAGTGTGTAGAGCTTGTTGCTCTGGCCAATGGCGTAGATGACCCCCCTTCTGGTTGGCGGCTATGCCCACCATGCGCTCGGGCAGCTCTGCAATGAGTTTGGAGGTGTAGGCGCCTTTCACGGGATCGTCGAGCGACAGTGTGCAGAACCGCTTGCACTCCTTGTAGTTGGCGTCATAGAACACTCCATAGATGTTGCCCGTAACGGGGTCGAAGGTGAGGTCGCTGGCCAGCGACTCGGCTGAGCCGCCCTGATAGGTCGACTTCACTGCCCATGCGTTCTTGGTGTCGTAGAGGGTCAGCGTGGAGGGAAGCTTAATAGAAACGCCCTGCTCCTCGTAGTTGATGGCATAGTAGGTGCCATTGGCATAGGTGCCGCCTCCGTACACCCTGATGTTGGGGGCAACGCTGCTGAATGTTGTGACATCGTAGGGATTGAATTTGTAAATGCCCGCGATGCCGGAACTGGGGAAGTAGTCCCCCCAAGAGCTGAGCATACAGCCATAGAGAGTGGTGGAGCCGCCCGATGACGACTGGGCCCGCAACCCTAATGAGACCATAGCCAGCATGCCGGCCAATAGCGTCGGCAGGACTTTGTGTTTAATGTTTCTCATAAATCATTTTGATATGTAGTTTGACTCTATTCGTAACATAACGTCAGCCGAACAGGTGTTGCGGTTTAACAATTGCAAAGTTAGGTAAATAATATCAAAGGACGAAATGTGAAAGGCATAAATTTTAAATCTATACAACTTTTTCCTGACTTTGCCAATGTGTCACCCCAAAAATATACTGTATGGTTGATGCGATTGTTATGCACAAGTAAGTAACGAAGGCAGGTAAGCGCATTCGATTTTGACAAAAACCGTAAAGTCCTTGCCGCGATTCAAGTGCTGCGCCCTTGGTTTCTGCTTAGCTGCCAATTTGGTCCAAAGTAAGCTTCGATAATCCGGTGCCGGAGAAGAAACAACCTTCGCTGCCTCAGGCTTGTATCACAGTAAGCAAAATCTTGAAAGCTGACTGATACGGTGGCAAAAGATAGTCGTCGGTGG
>ONMG01000178.1 GCA_900318855.1 uncultured Prevotella sp. | reverse complement strand
CTCTATCCATTTATACGGCTTCCATTGGGCCATTTCCATCAAGCTCCTAATCTTGGGAAGAAACTGCTGACGTGCCCCGTAACTCAAGCTCATCGCAAGGAAGGCAGCCGTTTCCTGGTCCTGTGAGTCAGCCATCTGATGCATGAACCAAGCCGGGTCGCCGTTAAGAAAGGAGACCGTCTCATATTTATCAGCAAGAGCTAACAGCTGTTGACGCAAATCTTTGTCCATCACTCTATCGGTCTAATATTTGTTCCAATGATAAGCATACGCGAAGAAATCACTATTGCTACGAATTACCATCTTTAGGCTTGCGCCTCACGCCCCGGGTGGCAGGTGATTCCGTTGGATTGTCGGGCCAAAAGTGTTTGGGATACCGGCGGCGGAGTTCCTTACGCACATCAAAGTAGGTGGTAAGCCAAAAGTGAGCTAAGTCGGTGGTGAGCTGTACAGGTTTAAATCCTGGACTAAGCAGCTCCATGAGTACGGGAACACGACCACCGTCGACACAGGGTGTTGTGGTCATACCGAAACATTCCTGCAGGCGGACACTCAGTACAGGAATGTCAGATCCCTGTCGATAATCCAGTCGTATCAAACTTCCGGAAGGCACTTGAATACGATTAGGAGCCAGCCTGTCGACGGCCTGCTGTTGCTCATAGCTGAGCTGGTTCCAAAGTATGTTCACAAGAGGAATCTTCCTCAACTCGGGAACCGTCGTCATCAGGCTGCCGTTGGTCTCCAAATAGAAAGGCAACCATTGGCCGACTGTTTGCAGCAGATGTGTGGTACTTAAATCTGGCAATTTCAGTTCAGGATGCCAAAGGGCAACAAGATTCACCCGCCGCTGCAAACCTCTCACCTCTTCATTCCAGTTGAGTAGGCTCTGCCCCTCACGCGCCACGGCCTCGCAGACCACAGCCGTAAGCCGCTCCCGGCTGATATCAGTCTGAGGGCGACTCTCTACGATAAGTCCACCAATTCTTAGTTCCCGCTGTGCCACAATTCCTCCTTGATGAGTTATCCAAGTCAAATTGTCGTGCCACGAAGCGAGGTCCTTCACATCGGTCATGCTCACTGGTGCAGCCAGGAACACACGCCCCACTCCATGGTTGCTGGTATGAAGTGATGCCACAGCAAGCCATTCGTATGCCGCAAGTGGGTCGGAATCGTCCAGCCGGACTCTTCCACCGCCTGCCAGCTTATAGCTGCCGTTATGGTCAACCGATTTGGCAATGCGTTCAGGATAAGCCACTGCGACAAGTCGGCCTACATCCTCGCCACCCACGTAACTTGTATCGGGTTGAATCCTAAGCATTCTGTCATATTCTGTGGCCACTCTTTCCACTCGCGACCATACACCGAGCCGGTTGCGCCGACGTGCATCTCTCAATGCCTGAATGCGCAACTGCATATCAGCCGAATTGACTTCTGAACTCATCACATCTTTTTCTTCCAAAATAGCCGCAATATCCGAAGCTAAAGCTTTCTTCTCAGAACTTTCTGCCTGGAGCATCATTCTTGCTATGCGTGGGTGACAGGGCAGAGCTTCCATACGGCGTCCCAAAGAGGTGATTCGGCTGTCAGCATCAATAGCACCCAGCAGGCGCAGTTCGCTACTTGCCTTCCAGATACTGTCTATAGGTGGTGGCGTGAGCCATGGCAGATTCATAACATGGGCCTCACCGAAAGCAGCGACATCGAGCACCAACGGAGTAAGGTCGGCCACAGAGATTTCGGGCTGTCTCTGTTCTTCCATCCTCAGGTCAGTGGCTAAAGTCCACAGCCGGTAACAGATTCCGGGAGCCACCCGCCCGGCACGTCCTGTGCGTTGTCGGGCCATATCATGACTGATGCGCACCGTTGCCAAATGGCTAAGCCCCGTTGAAGCATCATACACAAGACGGCGACAGAAGCCGCTATCAATGACCACACGCACTCCCTCAATGGTGAGCGAAGTCTCAGCTATGGAAGTGGCCAGCACCACCTTGCGCTCGCCGGGTTGCGAGGGGGCTATGGCGGCCGTCTGCTCACTCGGGGTGAGTCGTCCGTAGAGCGGACAAACGTGGGTAGGAGACAGCCGGTCGGCTAAGAGCTGGGTACACCGTTCAATATCGGCTTGTCCAGGCAGAAAAGCCAGGATGTCGCCCTCGTGATCGTGATGCCCCTGCAGTATAGCCGTAACAACGGATTCAGCAATATGCTCCACTGGAGCATCCTCCTTGGCTTGAATCACTTCAACAGGATACATTCTGCCACTACATTCAATGACTCTCGCCCCCAGGGCTTTGCTTAGTTCATGGGTGTCGATAGTAGCCGACATCACCACGATACCCAACTCGGGCCTCAGGAGATTCCGAACTTCACGAGCCAAACAAAAGGACAAATCCGACTGGATGCTGCGTTCGTGAAATTCATCGAAGATGAGACAATCAACGCCTTCAAGGGTAGGGTCGGTTGCCAACCTGCGGGTGAGAATTCCTTCCGTGACTACTTCTATGCGGGTCTGTGCCGACACTCTGCGTTCGAATCTCACTTGATAGCCTATGGTCTGCCCCACTTGCTCACCTAACATGGCAGCCATACGCTGGGCTAATTGACGGGCGGCCAACCGACGGGGCTCCAACATCAGGATGCGCCCTTCCGACGCGCCGAGAATGGTGAGCGGCAGCAGTGTAGACTTGCCTGAACCGGGTGGAGCTACCACGATGGCGGCATGGCGGGCTGCCAGCTCGTGATTCAGTTGTTCGGCTATCGCTGCAACAGGCAGCGGATAACGCTCAGTGAGATGACGAAGAAAGGATGCTTGATGAGTCATATCCATATCGGCGAACTTATCGGATACAAAGTTACAAAAAAGACGGCTTTTGCCTACTCTTCTCCGAGCTCTTTTTCTGCCGGCTTCCTCTGTTCTATGAATATCCTCCGACGGCCATATATTGAGAACGCATGACGAAGTCAGGATTGCACGTCTGTCACCACTCTAACGACTGGTTGCCAATAGTGAGTTTATGAAGGTCGTACCAGGAGCCGTTATAGATGTTGAAATCGACATACCCTTTGATACCCGGCAACCGCCCCGCATCGGTATGTTGCCAGAACTTCCACGCTCCCTTATATTCCACCTTGTCAACGTAATAGTGGGCAATCCAATAAGGATAGTCATCGAAGACCGGAGCGCTGAGATAATTCTCCTTGAATTTATAAAAGGTGTAGATGATGGGCTTCACCTGATAATGGTTCTCTACTATGTGAAGCCACGTAAGCACGTCGCGTTGGAAGTCCTCGACACTCTGCCCGGCAGGCTTACTCTCTATGTCGAGCACTGGGGGCAGGTCACCCTCTTCGAGATGCACCTGCTTGAGAAAATAGTATGCCTGACTCCGGGCCGACGACTTATTGCTCCAAAAATGATAGGCCCCCCGAATAAAGCCATACTCGCGGGCCTGAAAGAAATTGTCGTTGAAATTCACGTCAAGACGTGAGGAGCCTTCCGTGGCCTTGATAACAATGAAACGAAGCGGACACCCTTCTATCATGGCATTGCGGAGCTTACTCCAGTCAATCTCACCCTGATAATGAGAGATGTCTATACCATGAATTTCATATCCTTCAGGGTATTTGGCATCACCAAAAAGCGCACGCCAACGAAACCCGGTAGGACTGACAAAGAAATACCAAAAGGCCCAGACGTAGAGCAAAGAGATGCTTACGCCTCCTGTCCACAACGCCCATCGCGGATAGCGTTTAAAAAAGGACGAGTGTTTTCGACTGTTGCGGTGACGGATACGTCTGGCCATAGTTTACAAAAATTGCGGACCGCAGCCGCTTTCACTCTCGGAGAATCAGTAGAACGGCCTCCAAGCGTTGACAGAAAGGGTTACGGTCCACAACTATTAATTATTCGTGCTCCAAAGCAAGGGTCTTAGTGGTCTGGTCGCACACATCGCTCGGTCCCCAGTACTGAACAGGACCAGGATAAACGTAGCAGGTGTTCTTGGCCCACTCCTCGCGGTGAGCAGCAAAAGTCTTGAAGGGCTTACCGTTAAGGTCAACCAAAGCCTTACGGATAACAGGCTTCATCTTGCCGTTACGACGCTCCATGTTCATCATCATCGTGATAGGCACACCACCAGCCTTCCACTCGTCAGTACCTGCCTTAAGGTTCTTTACGATGGCCATATAGCCCGTCTTACCGTTGGCGATGAGCTGGGCAGCACTGGTACCGAGAGCATAGCAGTAGTCGGCATCGAAGTTGGAGGGAGCAGCGCAGCGGCCCTCATAGCCGAAAAAGTGGTGCTGGGCAGCGAACTTGCCCACATACTTGCCTTCTTTCTTCCACTCAGCGAGCTTGTTGCCTACCATCTCGGAGATGAGCTTCTCGGTCTCAATAAGCGACACCTGCACATTTCCGTGAGGATCGCGGTCAAGACTCAGCTGGCGGGCCACTCCCTCAGGAAGTGTGGCAAAGGTAGCCTTATTAGCCTCTGAGAGGTGAGCGAGGATGTACTCGCGCTGAGCCTCCTTGTCGAGGTCACGGTAGTCGGCACCATGTGCGGCCAGCAAATCATTGAGTTCCTGAATAAGACGTCCAATGGCGGGGATAAACTCGATGAGGCCTTCAGGAATGAGCACCACACCAAAGTTATGACCCTCGGCTGCACGGTGGGCCACCACACCGGCGATATATTCAACGATATCGTTCAGTGTGAGATCCTTCTGCTGGATTTCCTCTGAAATAAGACAGATGTTAGGCTGAGTCTGCAGGGCACATTCCAAAGCTATATGTGAGGCGCTGCGGCCCATCAGCTTAATGAAATGCCAGTACTTTCGGGCTGAATTGCAGTCACGCTCAATATTGCCAATTACCTCCGAATAGGTCTTTGTGGCTGTGTCAAAGCCGAAACTGGTCTCTATCTGATCATTCTTCAGGTCGCCGTCGATGGTCTTGGGGCAGCCGATAACTTGCACACCGTACTTCTTGGCTGCATAGTACTCGGCCAGCACGCAAGCGTTTGTATTGGAATCGTCGCCACCGATGATAACGATAGCCTTGATGCCAAGTTCGCGGATAATCTGGAGGCCCTTCTCAAACTGATCCTCGGTCTCGAGCTTTGTACGTCCGGAACCTATCATATCGAAACCACCGGTATTACGATAGTTGCGCAGCAATTCGTCAGTAATCTCGATGTAATGATGATCAACAAGACCACCAGGACCCATAAGGAATCCGAAAAGACGATTCTGAGGATTGAGCTTCTTTACTTCATCAAAGAGACCCGAGATGACATTATGACCGCCAGGAGCCTGACCACCACTGAGGATGACACCCACATTCATTTGGGCAGAAGCGGGCTCGTCGCCAGGAACAAACTCTACAAGGGGCATACCGTAAGTGTTAGGGAAGAGTTTGCGAATCTCTTCTTGATCGCCCACGCTCTGCGTCGGCTCTCCTTCCTTTACTTTCACATCACCACGAAGCGCTTTGGGCAACTTAGGCCTGTAGGCAGCTCTCTCCTTCTGCAATGCACTGATTTCCATCTTGAAAGAATAAATAATATTAAGTTGATTAAATAAGAAATTCCTAATGCATTGCAAAGCTACAATAAATCCTCGAAACAAGGAAAGGAAAAGGGGGAGAAATCATTTTTTCGCAATATTTTTTAGGTCAAGCGCTTGCTTCTTAGTTTTTTTTCCTATCTTTGGCACTTAGAAAGGCCCACTGGACAAGAAGTCACACAATGACGACGGAGAAGTGCAATGGGCGGACGTTTAAATAGAACGATTATGAGTAACAAAAGAGATTTGAAGAAAAGCATCAATTACATCTGCAGCGATCTATTCGCAGAATGTGTGGCAGCCAGCCTTTACAACGGTAACCCCAACGAAGAGAATGTCAATGCCCTTCTTAAAAGCATCATCGAAGTGCACAGCGATTTTGTAAGCCGTATCTCCCATCCTGAGGCCGGAATGGAAGGTGGCAAATTCTATAAGACACTGGTTGCTGAATTCAATCAGCAGGTGGCCGAGCTCGTCGACCAAATTGGCAACCTCCAGTAAACGCCCTCATCCAACTCTCAGTACAATAATAAGCAACAAAGACTATGCTCGAAAAACTTTGCAGCTGGTTACTATATAGATTTATGGGATGGCGGAAAGTGGTGACACAGCCCCATCCCGACAAATACATTATCTGCCTGGCTCCACACACCAGCAACTGGGACTTTCTCATTGGCCAGCTCTACATGCGCGCCGAAGGCATGAAGAGCAATTTCCTCATGAAGAAGGAATGGTTCTTTTGGCCCTTGGGCGGCATATTCAAGAAGATGGGCGGCATCCCCGTCTACCGCTCCAAGCACACCAGCATGACCGACCGCCTGGCAGAGGCAGCCAAGAAGGCATCCACCTTCCATCTCTGCATTACTCCCGAGGGCACACGCAAGCCCACCGCAGAATGGAAGCACGGATTCTATTTTATCGCCTTTAAGGCTGAAATCCCCATTCTTCTCTACGGCATCGACTACAGTCAGAAATGCATCCAATGCACGAAGACCATTATCCCTACGGGCAACATGGAGCAGCAAATGAAGGAAATCAAGCTCTACTACAAGGCATTCAAAGGCAAGAAGCCCGAGAACTTCATTATAGGAGATATTCAATGAGCGCACTACGGCTGTTTTGTATCTCCACCCTGCTGTTAGCCAGTTCAATGGCATTTCCTCAAGCCAGTCTCGTTGACGGTGCTTGGGGAAACATCGACTATACGGGGGCACCCTGGGTGACACCTGTCTCACGTCCCAACACCATTACTAAAGGCCTGCAGAACCGTCACGTAGCCATATGGGCCAGTCATGGGCGGTACTTCGACAAAGACAAAATGGAATGGCAGTGGCAACGGCCCAAACTTTTTGCCACTACCGAGGATCTGTTCACACCAACCATCGTCATTCCTTTCCTCATTCCCATGCTTGAGAATGCCGGTGCCTGCGTCTTCACTCCTCGTGAGCGCGATTGGCAACCGAGGGAATACATCATAGACAACGACGACCCGGAATGTCGTTCGAACTACTCTGAAACTTCCACCTCTAAGCCCTGGCAGGATGCCGGCATCAAAGGCTTTGCCCACCACAGCGGCCCCTACAGCGACGGCGAGAATCCGTTTGAGAGCGGCACGCTCCGCATGGCCAGGTCGACAAAGAAAAAGTCGCCCAGCACCATCACCTATCAGCCCAACTTCAGTGAAGCGGGACGTTATGCCGTCTACGTGAGCTATCAGACGGTGGAGGGTAGTGTCGACGACGCACGCTACATCGTCTGCCATAAAGGACAGCGCACGGAGTTCCGCGTGAATCAGCAGATGGGCGGGGGCACATGGGTCTACCTGGGCACCTTTGATTTTGACAAAGGTTGCAACTCCTATAACTGCGTCATTGCCACCAACAACTCCCGTCACCGAGGTGGAGTCGTCACCTCCGATGCTGTGCGCTTCGGTGGCGGCATGGGCAACAGCCAGCGAGGCGGCCGCGTGAGTACACTGCCACGGTGTCTCGAAGGAGCCCGCTACTATGCCCAATGGGCCGGTGCGCCCTACAGTGTCTATAGCTCCAAAGCAGGTACCGACGACTATGGCGACGACATCAACGTAAGGTCGATGATGCTTAACTGGCTTGCAGGCGGCAGTGTCTTCGTTCCCAGCCTCGAGGGCAGAAAGGTGCCACTGGAACTGTCGCTCGCTGTCCATAGCGACGCCGGCTACTCCACCGACTTCACCTCGCTCACAGGCTCACTCACCATCTGTACCACCAACTTCAACGACGGGCGCCTCAACGCGGGCATCTCGCGCATGGCCTCACACGACTTCGCCTCCATGCTGCTCAGTAACACGCGCTCCGATCTAAGCCGAGCCTACGGCAAGTGGGCGACGCGCTATCTTTGGGACCGCAACTACTCGGAGACGCGCTTGCCAGAAGTGCCATCGGCCATCCTTGAGACGCTGTCACACCAGAATTTCCCCGACATGCGCCTCGGTCAGGACCCCAATTTCAAGTTCACCCTGGCCCGCTCTATCTATAAGACCATTCTCCGCTTCATTGCCCAGAGCCACGAGAAAAGCTTCGTGGTGCAGCCACTCCCGCCACAGGACTTCAGCGTCACTATGGTGGGGCACAACAAGGTGAGGCTCAGCTGGAATCCTCAGCCCGACAGCACCGAGCCCACGGCACAGCCCACTTCTTATAATGTCTATACCGCTACGGCCACAGGAGGCTTCGACAACGGCCGGAACGTGAAGACCACAAGCATCGTAATCCCCGTCGAGCCCGGCACGCAGTATAACTTCCGCATCACGGCATGCAACGAGGGCGGTGAAAGCTTCCCCACCGAGACGCTCTCCGCCCTATGCCAGCCAGGTGCCACACAGACTGTGCTCATTGTCAACGGCTTCCACCGGCTATCATCGCCCGAAGTTGTCGACGACGACAACCGTCAAGGCTTCGACATTGACAAAGACCCCGGTGTCAGCTATGGCACCACTGTGGGTTGGGTAGGCCGACAAAGCAATTTCAGCAAATCAGCCATCGGCCAACTCGGTCCGGGCGGACTCGGCTACAGCGGTGACGACCTCACCGGGCAATTCATCGCCGGCAACGACTTCAACTACACCGTGAGTCACGCCTCAGCTATAGCATCGGCAGCAAGATACAACATCGTGAGTTGCTCACGCGATGCCTTTGAGGCCGGATTCGTGAAGCCCGACGGCTACGATGCCATTGACCTCATCCTCGGGCTTGAGAAGTTCGACGGTCACTCGCTGAAATACTATAAGACCTTTACTCCCATCATGCGCCGCATCATCACATCCTACGCTCAGCGCGGAGGCCGGCTTCTTGTGAGCGGAGCCTACATAGGCTCCGACATGACGGAGGAGGGCGAGAAGGAGTTCCTCAGTCAGACCTTCAGAATGCAATGGCAGCCCACCGACAGCGTAACCACCGGCGAAGGTGTCAGCGGACTGGGTATGAACTTCAATATCATCCGCAAGCTGAACCCGCAGCACTACGCAGCCACTTCAGTTGACATTCTCCACCCCACTTCAGGGGCCATCTGCGCCATGCAGTATGCCGACGGCACGAGCGCTGCCGTAGCCTTCAAGGATACCTCCTTTCGCTGCTTCACCATAGGATTTCCCTTCGAGTGCATCTCGGGAGCAGCCGTCAGGGAGCGACTCATGCAAGGCATTCTCAATTATCTTTTCAACTGATATCCGATTACCAATCCACAAATACTTTATAATATGTATAAGATTCAAGCCAACCCCTCAGGGACTAGAAGCATTGAAGTGAGCGATGCCCACTTAGCTACTATCGATAAGTATGCTCTCTTCCGTAACCTCGTCGACAGCAACGGCATCATCGACGACACCGTGCTCGACAAGCTCAAGCTCAATGTCAGGTCGATGCTCGAGTCGGAGGCAGGTTCCGACAAGAATCTGCTCGACCTCTGTCTCGATGTTATCTACAACAACAATATGAAGGCTTTCGGGCTCCATAAGCTGGTGCTCCTCTACATTCAGTGGAAGCAGGAGCACAGTGAACCCGATGACGAACTTGACGTGACCGACTGATGGAAGTTTCATCACAAACTGCCCTTCACCACGGTGCAGGCCAGCAGGCTCCTGCCTACCGGCTCACCGACTTTCTGCCCACCACTAAGAAGGAATGCGAACTGAGGGGATGGAGCGAACTCGATGTCATCATCTTCTCTGGCGATGCCTATGTCGACCATCCCTCATTCGGAGTGGCCGTCATAGGACGCTCCCTCGAGGCTGCCGGTTATCGCGTGGCCATAGTGCCACAGCCCGACTGGCATGGTGACTTCCGCGACTTCCGCAAACTGGGTCGTCCACGACTCTTCTTTGCCATCGCACCGGGATGCATGGACTCCATGGTCAACAAATACACAGCCAATCGGCGCCTGCGCTCCATGGATGAGTACAGTCCTGACGGTCGCCACGACATGCGGCCCGAATATCCTACTGTTGTCTATTCCCAAATTCTCAAGCGCCTCTACCCCGACGTTCCCGTCATCCTGGGTGGCATTGAGGCTTCCATGCGCAGGCTCACCCACTATGACTACTGGCAGGACAAGCTTCGCAAGTGTATCCTCTGCGATTCGGGAGCCGACATGATTATGTATGGCATGGGGCCTAAGTCCACTTTGCAGCTCTGCCGCGAGATAGCTGAGGGCCGGACGGTGAGCGAGATTCACGACATCCCCCAAACGGTGTTCCTCGTGCGCAAGGACGACGTACCCGGAGGCATCAGTGCCGACGACATTGTGCTCCACAGCCACGAGGAATGCCTGGCCAGCAAGCGCTGCGAGGCCGAGAACTACAAGCACATCGAAGAAGAAGCCAACAGGGTGCATGCGCAAAGAATACTTCAGGAGGTCGACGGCCGCTATGCCGTAGTCAATCCACCCTATCCCACACTGACCACCGAGGAGCTTGATGCTACCTTCGACCTGCCCTACACGCGACAGCCTCACCCCAAATATAAGGGCAAGACTATTCCGGCCTACGAGATGATAAAGTTCTCGGTCAACATCCATCAAGGATGCTTCGGGGGGTGCGCCTTCTGCACCATATCGGCCCATCAAGGCAAATTCGTAACCTGCCGCTCCAAGCAGAGCATCCTGCGCGAAGTAAAACAAGTGGTGGCCATGCCCGGCTTCAAAGGCTATCTCTCCGACCTCGGGGGGCCCTCAGCCAACATGTATGGCATGCGGGGACGCAATCACAAAGCCTGCGAGCACTGCCGCCGGCCCTCATGCATCCATCCTCAGATATGCCCGAACCTTGACACTAATCTCTCCAGCCTGCTCGACATCTACCATGCTGTCGACGCTTTACCCGGCATCAAGAAGAGCTTCATCGGCAGTGGCATCCGCTACGACCTGCTACTCTACAAGAGCAAGGACGAGAAGGCTAATGAAGCCGCACGACAGTACACGCGTGAACTCATCACCCGACATGTGAGTGGCAGACTTAAGGTGGCCCCGGAGCACACTTCGGACAGCGTACTGAAGCTCATGCGCAAGCCCACGTTCGATGAGTTCCGACAGTTCTGCTCCATCTTTGAGCGCATCAACAAGGAGGAGAACTTGCGCGAGCAGATTATTCCCTACTTCATCAGTAGTCACCCCGGCTGTCGCGAGGAGGACATGGCCGAGCTCGCAGCCATCACCAAGGGACTCAACTTCCGGCTGGAGCAAGTGCAGGACTTCACACCTACACCCATGACCATCAGCACCGAGATGTGGTATACGGGCCTCAACCCCTACACCATGGAGCCGGTCTTCAGTGCGCGCACTCCCCGCGAGAAACTTGCCCAACGTCAGTTCTTCTTTTGGTACAAACCCGAGGAGAGAGCAAATATCGAACGCGAGCTGCGCCGCATTGGCCGTCCCGACCTCATAGCGAAACTCTATGGGGGGTCAGCCGGTAAACGCGCCTCCAGGGTACACTTCGACAATCGTCCCGTCGGCAGTCTTCCTGCTACCGAAGGACACGGAAGAAAGAAATCGTTCAATCCCAACTTCACCAATGACAATCATCGAAAACAAAGTCGAGGGAAAGGAAAGCCCGGCAACCTGCGAGGACGGCATAGCAGTGAGCGATGACTTCATCGCCGTGGTCGATGGCAGCACCAGCAAGACGCCCCACCACATCTCACCAAACATGAGCAACGGGCGCTATGCCATGCAGCTCATTAAGAAGTGTGTCGTCACCATGCCGCCCAACCTGAGCTGTCACGAATTCTGCGACCTTGTCACTCAGTGCATACGAAACACCTACGAGTCGGCAGGCACCAGTATCGCCCAACTCCGCCAACACCCTGAGGAGCGCCTCACGGCCAGTGCCGCGGTCTTCAGCAGAGTCCGTCAGGAAGTGTGGCTTGTGGGCGACTGCCAGTGCCTCATCGACACTCGCTATGCAGGCAACCCCAAGCCTTCCGAGGCCATCGCGGCCAGCGAGAGGGCTCGTGTGGTGGAAGAGGCCATCCGTCAGGGCAGCACCCTTGCCGACATTGAGCAGCACGACCCCGGACGCGCCCACATCCTACCCCTTCTCTTGCAAGGCATGAAGGGTCAGAACCTGAGCTATGCCGTCATCGACGGCTTTCCCGTCTACGAAGCGGGGGTGCGCATCATCTCCACAGCAGGAGCCAGCCAAGTGGTGCTGGCATCCGACGGCTATCCCTTCCTCTGCCCCACCCTTGAGGAAAGCGAGCGTCGGCTCAGGCACCAGTTAGCCTCCGATCCCCTGTGCATCCGCACTTTCAAAGCCACCAAGGGGCTGCGTTGCGGTAATGCTTCGTTCGACGACCGGGCCTACATACGCTTCAGAAACGACTGACACGCGGCCTGCCCCTTTATCAAATTGGTGTCACTGATTATCAACCTTCTTTAAACACTTTGCAGTTATTTAGGGAGACGCATTGACGAAGGCAGGTACCAAACACAGCGGCAGCGTTCCTCCTCGCTCTTATTTCATCTGTCCGTATCAGCCTCAGGCTTTGATTCGGTTCACAATCCATTGTCCCACTTCTGTAGTGCCATAGTGTTTGCCGCCTTCCACCTGAATCTCCGGAGTGCGGACATCAGCCTCCAGACTGTCATCAACGGCCTGACGGATGGCTTTGCCCTCCTCGTTGAGACCGAAGTGCTCCAGCAGCATAGCAGCCGAGAGAATCTGGGCGATGGGGTTGGCAAGGTTCTGTCCCGCGGCCTGTGGCCAGCTGCCATGCACCGGCTCGAAGAGCGGTGTGTGCTCGCCTAAGGAGGCCGAAGGCTGAAGCCCCATGCTGCCCGTGATGCAGCTCGTCTCGTCGGTGAGGATGTCGCCAAAAGTATTCTCCGTAACTATCACATCGAAGAAGCGGGGCTCTGTCAGCACGCGCATCGAGGCATTATCGACAAACATGTAGTCCACCTTCACATCGCTGTACTGCGGCTCCATCTCCTTGGCTATCTGCCTCCACAGCCGGCTCGAGGCCAGCACATTTGCCTTATCGACCACTGTCAGATGATGGTGACGGCGACGGGCAAACTCAAAACCCACCTTCAGGATGCGCTCTATCTCAGGCCGACTGTAGAAATCGGTGTCGTAGGCCTTGTCGTTGTCCTGGTACTTCTCGCCAAAATACATTCCGCCCGTGAGCTCACGGATGACCACAAAGTCTGCTCCTTTGATAATCGACTCCTTGAGCGGACTGTTGTGGAGCAGACAGTCGAAGGTCTGCACGGGGCGCACATTGGCGAAAAGGCCCAACTGCTTGCGCATGGCCAGCAGCCCCGTCTCTGGACGCACCTTGGCAGTGGGGTTGTTGTCATACTTCGGATCGCCCACGGCCGCAAAGAGCACGGCATCGGCATCCATGCAAGTCTGAAAGGTTGACTTCGGGAAGGGGTCACCCACCTCGTCGATGGCATGGGCTCCACAGATGGCCTCATGGTATTCGAACTCATGTCCGAACTTTTCGGCCACGGCATCGAGTACAGCCAGACCTTGCTTCATCACTTCGGGCCCGATACCGTCACCGGGCAACACTGCTATTTTCAGTTTCATATCGCTATAACTGTTTTAAGTATTCACGTTAGTTGTTCGCCTTTCAGTGCTCTATGAGATTGAGCATCTTGAATGTGGCTTTGATGGCCGACTCAGTCTGGTCGGCATCGAGTCCGCGTGTACGGATGAGGTTGCCGTCGGCACTATGCCAGGTTATCACCGTCTGCACCAAGGCGTCAGTGCGGCCACCGGGCGGGATGGTCACAGCATAGTTGGCCAGCAGAGGGAAGGTGCGTCCCAGCTCCTCTTTATAAATCTTTCGGAGCGCCTTCACGAAGGCATCGAATTGTCCGTCGCCGGTGGAGTCGGCCTCATACTGCTGTCCGTCGATGTCCACCTTTATGCTGGCAATGGGCTTCAGTCCATACGAGGTGCTCACCATATAGCTCACGAGCTTCACTTTCTGCTCGCCCTCCTTTTGTTTGAGCACATCGCTCACGATATAGGGCAGGTCGTCCTGCGTCACTATCTCCTTGCGGTCGCCGAGCTCGGTTATCCGTTTCGTGACGAGGCGTGTCTGCTCGGGTGTGAGCTCCAGTCCAAGTTCCTCAAGGTTCTTGGCGATGTTGGCCTTGCCACTGTTCTTTCCAAGAGCATACTCCCTTTTTCGACCAAAGCGCTCGGGCTTAAGCTCGTTACAGTAGAGCTGATCCTTACTGTCGCCGTCGGCATGGACACCAGCCACCTGCGTGAACACGTTCTCGCCCACTATCGGTTGGTTGGGTGCCACGGCAATGCCGCTGTAGCCCGACACCAACTGACTCACCCCGAAGAGCTGACTCTCGTCGATGTGCGTGGTGGCACCAAACTGGTCCTTCAGTATGGCCTGCACACTGGCCAACGGGGCATTGCCGCAGCGCTCGCCCAGTCCGTTCACGGTGACATGGAGTCCGCGGCAACCACTCAGTACGGCTGCCAGCGAGTTCGACACGGCCAGGTCGTAATCGTTGTGAGCATGGAAGTCAAAATGCACCTGAGGATAGTGCTTCACCATCTTCCTCATGTATTCCACGCACTGCAACGGGTTCATGATGCCGAGTGTGTCGGGCAGCAGGAAGCGGCTGACGGGAGCCTTTACCAGTTCATCCATCATGCCGATCACATAGTCAGGGCTGTCCTTCATGCCCGAGCTCCAGTCCTCCAAATAGAGGTTCACGGTCATGCCCTTTGACTGGGCATAGTCGATGACGCGCAGAATGTCGGCCAGATGCTCCTGAGGGGTCTTGTGCAACTGCTCCCGGCAATGCTTCAGTGAGCCCTTAGCCAGCAGATTGATGACTCTGCCCCCACAGGAGCTAATCCAGTCGACCGACAGCTTTCCGTCGACGAAGCCCAACACCTCCACCCTGTCGAGCAGGCCGGCGCCTTCGGCATAACGGCAAATTTTGCTCACAGCCTCTCGCTCGCCTTCGGAGACACGTGCAGAAGCCACCTCTATGCGGTCGACCTTCACCTTCTGCAGCAGCATCCGGGCTATCACGAGTTTCTCGTGCGGCATGAACGACACACCGCTCGTCTGCTCACCGTCACGCAGCGTGCAGTCCATGATTTCTATGTAGGGATGTGGCGTCATAACGAGGGATATTTAAAGAGCCGCTGCTCGGTTTGCTCGGTCTTTGAGCGGCTGGCCACCAGGAAGTCGATGTCGTCGAGTCCGTTCATCAGACATTGTTTCTTGTAGCCGTTGATGTCGAAATGCTCGCTACGGCCTGTCACCAGATTCGTAACGGTCTGGTTAGGCAGATCGACGCGCACTTCTGTATGGTTGTCCTTGGCTATGGAGTCGAAGAGCTCCTGCAGGAAGTCCTCGGTAACAACCACGGGCAGCACGAAGTTATTGAGTTCGTTGTTCTTGTGGATGTCAGCGAAGAATGAACTTATGACCACCCTGAAGCCATAGCCGGCGATAGCCCAGGCAGCATGCTCACGGCTGGAGCCCGAACCGAAGTTCTTGCCGGCCACCAGGATGCAACCGCCGTAGCGCGGATCGTTCAGCACGAATCCGGGCTTAGGATTGCCTTCGGCGTCGAAACGCCAGTCGCGGAACAGGTTGTCGCCGAAGAACTTCTCGTCACGCGTGGTGGCTTTCAGGAAGCGGG
>ONMG01000042.1 GCA_900318855.1 uncultured Prevotella sp. | reverse complement strand
GCAAGAAAGTTCACTGCAGAGTGTGACCGTACGCAACAGAAATTGAAGAAAGGGGGAGCTTCGAATCCTCATCCCAGCCTGGACAGGTCAAATGTTAAAAACAACTAAAAGGCGGAATTGCCTCAGTATCTTTACCTACCCTTTTAATATAATGTGCTATATTTGCAGCGGCAAAAGCAAAATGTGAAGAACAGAACAGTCTGTATGAACGCTTAAAGATTACCCAACCAAGAACTCGAAGTATAAAGGGCGAAAAGCATGTTCTCCGTGAGGCGAGCGATATAGACTATTGCTTTGAACCATTGAACTGTTTAACTTTAAGATACTTGTATGAATACAAAAGAACAAAACCAGAAAAGCCTTTACTCGCGACAACAAAGTTTCCGCTTTGCTAAGGTCGCAGGTTTGGCGTGCGCCTTTCTTGTGACGGGCGTGCCGTCAGTGGTAGCCGGTTTGCCTAAAACCGACACTCCTCCATCAGTTACCCAACAGCAACGAGTTGTGAAAGGCCGAATCCTCGACTCTAATGGGGAGCCGCTTGTGGGCGCCACAGTTACAGAGAAGGGGACCGAGAACCGAGCTGTAACGGATGCCAATGGTAACTACTCGCTGACTGTCACCTCCGCTAAGCCAGTCCTTCAGTTCTCTTACATTGGCTTCACCGACCAGGAAGTCAGTGTGGGCAACCGCTACAATGTGAATCTCACGATGCAGGAGGATAACCAGACACTGAATGAGGTTGTTGTACAGGGCTTTGGTATCCAGCAGAAGAAGGAATCGCTGACCGGTGCCATCTCGAGCATCAATGCCAAGGACGTGTCACGCTCGGTTGCCACCACCGTTTCCGGTGCCCTTGTCGGTAAGATTGCCGGTATCAACAGCCGCCAGACTGATGGTCGTCCCGGTGCCACTACCTCGCTTCAGATTCGCAACATGGGCACTCCGCTTTATGTCATTGACGGTGTAGTGAAAGACGAAGGCCAGTTTAACAACCTCGACCAGAACGACATCGAGCAGATTAGTATTCTGAAGGATGCCTCAGCAGCCATCTACGGTGTGCGGGCTGCCAACGGAGTCGTCGTGGTCACCACCAAGCATGGCATGGTGAACCAGCCGCTCTCGGTTGAAGTGAACGGCTATTACGGCTGGCAAAGCCTATCCAGAATGGCAAAGCCCGCTGACCTAAATACCTATATGTCGCATTACATTGCTGCCCAGACCGTTCAGGGCACGCCATACACCTATTCCAAGGAAGACTATCAGAAATGGATGCAGGGCACCGAACCCGGCTATCAGGGCTTCGACTGGTACGATTATGTATGGAAAACAGCACCTCAGACCTACCTTAGCATGAACTGCTCAGGAGGTTCCGACAAGATAAACTACTACTTCTCCATCGGCAATCTCTCGCAAGATGCCATCATACGCAACTATGGCGGTTTCTATCGTACCAATGTTCAGATGAACATCGATGCCAAGGTGACTACCCGCCTTACTGTCGGAGCTTCCATGAACGGGCGTATTGAAAAGCGCCACCAGCCGGGAGTACCGGGAGTGGACGATTACTGGCTGCCGCAGTTTGCCACCTACCGCAACCTGCCCACACGCCGTCCTTATGCCAACGACAATCCCAATTATCCGCAGAAAGTGAGCTCGGAGGCTGATACCAACTTCGCCCTGCTCAACTACGACCTGTCAGGAAGCTACACCGAGAAGTGGCGTGTGCTCCAGCTCAATGGCCACGCCGACTATGACATCGGTTGGGGGCTCAAGGCACAATGGCTGCTGGGCTACTATCTGGCTTACCAGCAGCTCAACAACCATGAGTTCACTTGGAAGCTCTACGGCTACGACAAGGACAACGATAGCTATTATGTGACCGATGAGATGAACAACCCCTGGCGCGAGCGCCGTATGGGTCACAATGAAGAGATTACCTCCAACTTCCGTCTCACTTTTGACCGGCATTTTGCCGATCATCATGTGTCGGCCATCCTCGGTTTGGATGCTTCCAAGCGTCGTACTCCGTCGCAGTGGGTGCACTCTCAGCCTGCAGCCAATTCACAAGAGCTCATCTACTTTGGCGACCTTGTAGAGTTCAGCGACCGTGGCGATCAAACAGAATCTCGTCTTGGATGGATTGGCCGTGTCAACTATGACTATGCCAACAAGTACCTTTTGGAGTTCTCTTTGCGTCGTGATGGTGCGTGGAAGTGGGCTCCAGGTCATCGCTGGGGCACATTCCCCGCAGGCTCTATCGGCTGGCGCATCTCTGAGGAGAACTTCTGGAAGAATTCCGTGCTCGGCAAGGTGTTCGATGACCTCAAGCTCCGTGCCTCTTACGGTCTCGTGGGTGATGACAATGTGGACGGTTATTCCGCTTTTGACTATCTGAGCGGCTACACCTACAATGCCGCCGGAACGGCCATTGACGGAAAGTATGTCATCGGCAGTCGTGCACGCAATCTGCCCGCTACCACCTTCACATGGATGAAGGCACACATCCTGGACATTGGTCTCGACTATTCGCTGCTCAACGGCCGCTTGTCGGGTACATTGGATTACTTCTACCGCAAGCGTACCGGTCTGCCCGCCAGCCGTTACGACGTGCTGATTCCTGCCGAGGTTGGCTTCACGCTGCCTAAGGAGAACCTTAATTCCGACCTCCGCAAGGGCTTCGACGGCTCTATCATTTGGCGCGACACCTGGCAGGACCTGCACTATTCAGCCGGCTTCAACTTTACCTATTCCCGTCGTTACGACTGGGAGCAGTACAAGCCCCGCTTCGGCAACTCCTGGGATGAATACCGCAATTCTCAATGGCACCGCTATTCCGGCATCTATTGGGGCTATAAGGCTGCCGGTCAGTTCCAATCGTGGGAAGAGATTGCCAATTATGACATCGACAATGACGGATATGGCAACAAGACGCTGCGCCCGGGCGACATCAAATACGCCGACCTGAATGGTGACCACGTCATCAACGACATGGACAAGCGGCCTATCGGCTATAGTGAAGGCAACACCCCAATCTTTAATTATGGTTTCAACTTTGCGTTCCAGTGGAGAGGCCTCGACCTGGCCTTCGATCTCACCGGAGGCAGCGGCATCGGATTCCTGGCCAATTGGGAGCAGCGCAACCCGTTCCATGATGGTGGCAACAATCCCCAGTACTATCTCTCCGACTGCTGGACCCTCAGCGACATCTGGGATGCCAACAGCGAGCTCGTGAAGGGTAAGTATCCCATGCCACTCATTGGTAACTCCTCGCACAGCGATTATTGGACGAGCAGCTTCTGGTTCACTAACGTCCGCTACATCAAGCTGCGCAACTTTGAGCTAGGCTATTCCGTGCCGCAGAGCATCCTGAAGTATGCCAAGATTAAGTCGCTCAGGCTCTATGTGTCGGGCACCAATGTATTTACCATCACCAATAAGCATGGCTTCGACCCCGAGGGCGACGGTGAGAGTGGATTACAATATCCCACCAGCCGCGTCATTAACGTAGGTTTCAATCTTAAATTTTAACGCATTATGAAGATTAAATATTTGCTTGTCTCGGCCTTGGCGGTTGTTGCCCTGAGTGGATGCGACAATTTCCTGGACCACAATCCCGATAATATCTATACCGATGATGTGGTATTCGGTGACCAGAGCCTCCTCAAGTCGGTGCTCTCCAACATGTACAGTCGCGTAAACTATGGCCAAAACCTCAATTGGAGCTACGGCTTCACCTATATTGACGAGGCGGCTAAGATGGATGGCGGCCCCGACTACACTCAGACCTTTGGAGATGATTTGTTCCGGGTATACGACTATGAATTTGTGCGCAACTGCAACCAGTTCCTTGCCGGTCTTCGCAGCACCCAGGTGCTCAGTGATGCAGAGAAGGCTCCGCTCGAGGGCGAGGTGCGCTTCCTGCGTGCCTGGTGCTATTTCAATATGGTGCGCAGTGTAGGTGGCGTGCCTTTGATGGGTGACTCCGTCTATTCTTACTCCGGTCCCAACGATGTGCTGTCGCTGCGTAAGGCCCGTTCAACAGAGGCTGCCTGCTACGACTATATCATCAGCGAGTGCAAGGCCGCAGCCTCTAAGCTGAGCACCAGCACCAACACCCACAGTGCACGTGCAAACCGTTGGGCTGCCGAGATGCTCGAAGCCCGCGCTGCCGTCTATGCTGGTTCGCTGGCCAACTACAACAACAAGATGACAAGTCCCATCAAGACCGCTGGAGGTGAGGTAGGAATCCCTGCCGACAAGGCTAACGGCTACTATCAGACAGCTCTTGCTGCTGCCAAGGACGTTATTGAGCACAGTCCTTACAAGCTGCAGAACGACCCCTCGGCCAAGAAGGGCGAGAACTTCTACAATGCCGTGTGCATCAAGGATAATAACACTGAGGTGATTTGGGCCCGTGACTACAAGAAGCCCACCAGCACTGTGAGCTTCTCCAATAATAATGTGCCCTCGCAGTTCAAGGACGACATCGACAACAGCTATGCCGGACCGACGCTCAACATGGTGGAAGAGTTCGAGCCGCTGAGCACCACTACTCCGGGGCAGCGCGAGGCCTTCAAGACTGTGAACGCCGATGGCAGTTATGTGTTCTACAACTCGAGCTCGGCTCCCTTCGATGCCCGCGACCCGCGCCTCTACGGCTCTGTCATCTATCCTGGAGGTAAGTTCCGCAACACACCCTGTGAGCTCCAGGCCGGACAGCTGATTCTCAATGGAGGGAAATGGGAGATTAAGACAGGCGCTCTCAATTCGGCTGACAACAATGGTATCACCATCACGTCAATGAATGGTCCGTTGGAGAGCAATCAGCAGTTCATCAACAAGACAGGCTTCTTTTTCCGCAAGTTCCTCGACGAGGCTACAGGCTCTTCTATGCGCAACGGTGCACGCTCCGACATGTGGTGGCCCTACTTCCGCATCTCCGAGGCCTACCTCATTGCTTGTGAGGCCAGCTTCGAATTGGGCAACAAAGCTGATGCACTGAAGTATATCAACCCCGTGCGTGAGCGTGCAGGAGTGCAGGATTTGAAAGACATCACTTTCAACAACATCGTGCACGAGAATGCCGTGGAGTTCGCCTTTGAGTTCCACCGTTGGTGGGATCTGAAGCGCTGGCGCCTGGCCGACAAGGTGTTCGACGGTACCGACAACAGTGTCACGGCCCGTCATCGCCGCCTCTGGCCTTACCGAGTGGTGGCTCCGGGTAACGAGCACGATGGACAGTGGGTGTTCATTGAGGACAAATACTTCATGTCGCCCAACGCCCGCTTCTTCCAGATGCGCAACTATTATAACTTCATTGACCAAGACTGGATTAACAAGAACCCCTTGCTCGTGAAGAATCCTTACCAGTAATCAAACTCAACGATCGATATGAAAAAGATGATATTCAACCTTGCACTTGCCGTAGCTGCTATGCTCTGCTTTGGCTCGTGCGGATACGACAATTTCGATGAGCCCGATGCGGCACTCTCCGGCAATGTGCAGTACAACGGGCAAAACCTTCAGCTGCCGGGCTCAGCCGGTGTGGTGCAGTTGCAGGCTTATCAGGACGGCTATCAGCTGCATTCGCCCATCAGCATTTACGTCGACCAGAACGGCCATTTCAGTGCGCGCCTGTTCAAGGGCACCTATAAACTCGTGACGCGCGATAAGAATGGCCCGTGGGTCAACAAGCGTGACACCGTCATCGTGAATGTGGGTGGAGGCAGTGAGGTCAACATTCCCGTCACTCCTTATTTCACCTTGTCGGATTTCAAGTGCACCCTCTCCGGCAGCACGCTCAGTGTGTCGTTCAACGTGCAGCAGATTGTCAGCACGGCCAAAATCAACTACGCTACGCTCTGCATCGGCACTACATCCATCCTGGATGAACAGAACAATGCCTTCCAGGTGAAAATCGACTCGAAGAACGTCAAGGTAGGTGCCAACTCGTTTACCTTCACGGCTACCAACGAGCAGATAGCCAAGCTCCAGAAGGCGGTCAAAGTGACGGCCCGCGTGGGGCTGCGCACGGTGGATGCAGACTGCTCCATCTATACTCCCATGGCAACGCTGAAATAGTCCTCAAGCCTAACGGCAAGGATCTTTCATAAGTAGAATTCAGCCCCCTTCAGTCCATCTTCAGAATGGACTTGAAGGGGGCTTTGATTTGTTGCTCTCCACCTGGTCATCGATTCCAGTCACGTAGGTAGCTTCCTACTGCAGTTGACCCTTTCACTTCGACTCGGACAAATGGAACTGGACATGCAGGACTACCGTAACTATTGCTTTATACCGCCAGTCTCTGTATTCTCTTTGTTAGATTCAGTTTTCTATAATTCCGTAGCCTTATAGATAAAGGCGAGCGACTCGGGGCTTTAACATGAATTAGCAATATTTTTGGGCCACTATTCATTCTCTTTATCTATCTTTGTAGAACCAACAAGAGCGTTAACGCTTCGATCTGTAAGAATACACTATCTAACGAACTGACACTATGCCAACTACACTCAGCGCATACCATATTGTGTTTCTGTTTAGCATCGCCTTATAGAGGCCGAGGCTGCAGGGGACATTGCTGTGTGAACAGCCGTGTTGAGGCAGGGTCAGATTAAACGTGAGAACGACAACAAGTACTTTAAACCTTAATCCAATCATTTATGAGGAAAAGAATCTCTTCTTTAGGAGCTGGGGTATTGGCCCTCTCACTCCTCTCTTTGGGTGGTAATATGGCTGCTTATGCCTCCGGGGGGGGTATTGCTATTACTACCCAGGTAAAAGGTGTCACAGCGAGTGGCACTGTAGTTGACAATCAAGGCAATCCTTTGCCCGGCGTTGTTATACGGGTAGTTGGAGCAGATGTTTCTTATGCTGCCGTCACAGATGCCGACGGTAAGTTCAGCTTGAAGCTGCCTGCCGGGAAATCGACGCTCGAGTTCAAGAGCGTGGGGTTTGTCACCCAGCGTGAACAGGCTGCTCAGGGCATGAGCGTGACGATGAAGGAAGACATCTCGAAGCTCGACGAGGTGGTCGTCATCGGCTATGGTACGCTCGACAAGAAAGAGGTGACCTCAGCCATCACCTCTGTCAAGGCCAAGGACCTGATGGTGGGAGTAGGCGGAGCCGACATCTCCACCGCCATGCAGGGAAAGATCGGCGGCCTCATCATGAACAACATCGGAAGTGTGAACTCCAGTACCACCTTCCAGCTTCGTGGTATGACTTCCATCAATGCCGGTCGCTCGCCGCTCATCGTCATCGACGGCTTCCCCGGCGGTGACATCCGGTCGCTCACCCAGGAGGACATCGAGTCGATCGACGTGCTGAAGGATGCCTCTGCCGGAGCTATCTATGGTACCCGCGCTGCCTCGGGTGTGATCCTCATCACGACGAAGAGCGGCTCGAACACCAATGGTAAAATCCATTTGAACTACAGCAACGAGTTCCAGCGCAAGCAGTCGTACAACGCCCCCGAGATGCTCAGCGGGCGCGAATATGCTGAACATCAGATAGGAACCGACTATGGAGGCGACACCGACTGGTTCGACGAGATGATTAACCATCACAACTTCTCCACCAAGCACCACCTTTCATTGCAGTATGGTACCGACCTGGCCCAAATCTTTGCCTCGCTCTACTATGAGAAACAGGAGGGCATCGCCATCGTCGACAGCCGTAAGGACTACGGCGGCCGCTTCAATGCCAACTTCAAGCTCTTCGACGGTTGGTTGGAGCTCCGCCCGTTAGTGGACTACCGTCAGTCGACACGCAACAACCATTATCCCAACTTTGAGCAGGCACTGCAGAACAATCCTACGCGCTCGCCCTATAACCCCGACGACCCCACAGGCTATAACATCTGGCTCAACGAGTCGCTCGATTATAACACCGTTGCCGATGCCAAGCTCTACGACTACAACGGAGTGGACAAATGGTTTAAGCCCGAGCTCGTGATGAAGCTCAACATCAAGCCTGTGCCCGGTCTCAGTTTCCAGCAGACCATCGGCTACGAGAACCGGCAGTGGGAACTGCACTACTATAATCCGAGCTACTCGCGCTCCTCGCTCACCGACAACCATAAGGGGACGGCCTATCTCGGCTTCAGCAAGACCGAGAACCTCAGCTCTGAGGGCTATTTCAACTACTCGCATGAGTTCGAAGGCGGTCACACCGTGAAGGCCGTAGCCGGTTATTCCTACTTCAAGCACAATAGCGACGGATTCAATATGAGCAATTACAACTTCTCCGTCGACGGTGTGAAGTATTGGGATATCGGTCAGGGAACGGCACTCTCCGACGGCAAGGCCTCAATGAACTCCTCAAAGGATGTCACCGAGAAGCTCTTCTCGCTCTTCGGACGTGTGAACTACGCCTATAAGGACACCTACATGGCCTCAGCCTCCATTCGTCATGAAGGCTCGTCGAAGTTCGCCAAGGACAACCGCTGGGCCAATTTCTGGTCGGTCTCTGCAGGCTGGCGCATCTCGAACGAGAAGTTCATGAAGAACATCAAATGGATTGACGACCTGAAGCTCCGTGTGGGTTATGGTGTGACCGGCAATAACAACTTCGGTGCCACCTATATGGCCAACCTGCTCGGTTCTGATGCTTACTGGCTGCTGCCCGACGGCTCCTGGGCCAAGAGCTACGGCAAGACGCAGAACGTGAACCCCTACCTCGGATGGGAGAAGAAGAAGGAGTGGAACTTCGGTGTCGACTTCTCGCTCCTCGGCGGCCGACTCTACGGCAAGTTCGATTACTTCATCCGCAACATCGACGACCTGCTCTACCAAGTGGCTGTGCCGCAGCCCCCTTACACACAGGACAACCAATGGCAGAACATCGGTAAGATGCAAATCAAGGGTTGGGAGTTCGAAGTTGGCGGCACTCCGGTGAAAACCAAGGATGTGGTGTGGACATCGAACCTGAACCTCAGCCATAACAGCGGTAAGATAAAGACCCTCTGGGGCGACAACACCCACTACAACGGCAACGGATTCCCCGCACCGGGCTCACCGGGTGATGCCGCACGCATTGAGGCTGGCTCCACGATAGGCAAGTTCTACATCTGGAAGTTCGCAGGCTTCGATAAGGACGGCAGCTTCCTGCTCTACGACAAGGACAACAATGTGATTCCGGCTGCTAAGAAGACCGAGCTCGACAAGCGCTACATCGGTAACTACACCCCGAAGCTCATCGCAGCCTGGCAGAACACCGTCACCTGGAAAGGTTTCGACTTCGGCATCAACCTCCGCTCGTGGATTGACTTCGATGTCTACAACACGCTTCCCATGTACTTTGGTATTCAGGGTATGGGCAACCACAACGTGCTGAAAGACACCTACACCAAGTACAACGAGATAAAGGGCGAGAAGCAGATTTGCGACTACTATCTTGAGGACGGCACTTTCCTGAAGATCGACGCCATCACCCTGGGCTACACCTTCAACCTCAAGAAGTACACGAAGTATGTCAATTCTGTTCGTCTGTGGGGAACCTGTGGCAACGTCTGCTGCATCACAGGCTACAGTGGTATGAATCCCGAGGTGAACATCACGGGGTGGGACCAGGGCACAGAGAAATTCTGGAGCGACTTCTATCCCAATGTGCGCACCTGGACCTTCGGTATGCAGTTTAACTTCTAAAACGACAGACACATTATGAAAACAAGATATCTATTTCGCTCAGCGTTGCTGGCCGGCCTTGCCATCATCGGTGTTTCTTCATGCAACGTTGACCCTGAGTTCTATTCTCAGGTGGTACCCGACAACTACTATCAAAGCCAGAATGCCGTGTGGCAGCGCTTTGCCCGCCCCTTCACACATTGGCGCTGGTACGCCGCCCACAACGAGAACCTCTGGCGCCTGCAGGAATTAGGCACCGACGAATTCTGTATTCCCACCCGCGGTTCCGACTGGTTCAACGGCGGAGTCTACCAGAAGTTCCACCATCATGAGTACACCGAGGACATGACCTGTATCCAGGAGGGATGGCGCCTGTCGCAGATGGGTGTGGCTCTCTCCTGGGATGCCCTGGAAGATCTGCAGCAGGTCGACTTCAAGCGCTTGGGCTTTGCCGAGGGCACTCAGCAGAGCATGCTGAGCCAGTTGCAGACACTCGTGGCCTGGTTCTACCTCAAGGGTCTCGACCTCTTCGGCGGAATGCCCCTCTACACCACTACACAGAGTGAGGTGAAGGCACGGTCGACCGATGAGCAGACCTTCCACTTCATCGACTCGCTGCTCACAGCATCCCTGCCCAATCTGCCCGTGAAGAAGACCCTCGGCGAGCAGGAGACGGGCTCCATCCATGCTGCTACAGCCGCTGCTATCAAGGCTGAACTCTATTTCAATGCCATGCCCTACATCCGCAAGGATATGTACAAGGAGTGTGCACAGATTTGCCAGGACATCATCGACGGCAAGTATGGCACCTATGCTCTCGATCCCGACTGGACGAACATCTTCGGATTCAACAACGAGACAAGCCCGGAAATCATCTGGAGTGTGCCGAGCGAGAATGCCAAGCTCGAAACCGACGGAATGCAGTTTGTCAATATGGTACCCTATAACTACCGCAACTACTTAGGCGGACTCGAGGATGCCGGCTCCAATAATGCCGACGGTCTGCTCCCCGGTCTCGACCCCACCGGCAAGCGCTATCCCTACAAGTTGGGCGGTGCATATCAGAAGTTCAACGACAAGGACGTGCGCAAGCAGAACTATGTTTATTTGGGCGGAGGCAAGTACAAAGGTATGTTCATTGTGGGCAAGCTCGTCAATCCGCTGAATCCTGATTGGAAATGTCTCGGTAGCCGAGAGTACAAAGGTGAGGTCATCAACGAGGTCGACCAGGTGGCTTATTTTACGCGCGTGAAGAACGACCGCTACAGAAAGGAAGACGGAAGCTATCTCTACAACTCCGTGGCCGACCTTCCCTCTACCATTGCCACAGCTGAGGAAAATTCAGGTATCAGGGTGACGAAGGTGAGCCCGCGCCCCACGGAGGAGGATGTCAAGCTGATGTACAATCCCGATGTGCCTGTTATAAGGCTCGCTGAAATCTACTACATGCTTGCTGAGTGCAAGATGCGCTTGGGCGACAAAGCCGGGGCAGCCGAACTGATTAATAAGGTGAGGAAGCGCTACTTCACTGATGGTGTCGACCCCGACCCCGTGACAGCTGCCAATTTGGACAAGTACCGGATGCTGGACGAATGGCAGGTGGAGTTCCTTTCTGAAGGACGTCGCCGCACCGACCTCGTACGTTGGGATGCCTATGTCAACGAGGACTGGTGGGACCACAAGGCTACGCATAACGAGAACCTGAACCGTTTCCCCATCTACTACAGCATTCTCAACTCCAACCACTTGTTGGAGCAGAATCCCGGTTATGGACGTTGATGTCATTCAGCCCCTAACGGTCGGTGAATGAGCCCAGGCCTCTTGTCGGATTCCTCTTTCGGAATAGGCAAGAGGCCTTTACCTATCGAACGGGTACATGGGGGGAAAAAAAGACAGCAAGGGGCGTAGCCTTTGCATCACAGCAAGTGTTTTACGGGCTTTTGTTTAAATCCCATGCTTCCTGCCGGTTTCTCTCCCCGTCATGCTCAGTTTCATACATTTGGCGTACAGAGCTGTATAAAGAAGAACTTTTCCTTTCGTTTCTGTTATTTATTTGTTACCTTTGCACATTAATATCAAGGTACTTAGGTAGAAGCAAATAATCAAGGCACTTCATATGGAATACAATTTCAAAGAGATTGAATCGAAATGGCAGCAGAAGTGGGTTGAGGGCCACACTTATAAGGTGGTCGAAGACCCTAAGAGAAAGAAATACTACGTACTCAACATGTTTCCCTACCCCTCCGGAGCAGGGCTTCACGTGGGTCACCCCTTAGGCTATATCGCCAGCGACATCTATGCCCGGTACAAGCGGCAGAGAGGCTTCAATGTGCTCAACCCTATGGGCTACGATGCCTATGGACTGCCTGCCGAGCAGTATGCCATCCAGACCGGACAACACCCTGCCACGACGACCGAGAAGAACATTGCCCACTACCGTGAGCAGCTCGATAAGATAGGATTCTCGTTCGACTGGAACCGCGAGGTGCGCACCTGCGACCCTCACTACTATAAGTGGACGCAGTGGGCCTTCCAGCTGATGTTCAACTCCTTCTACTGCAACAAGTGCCAGAGCGCTCAGCCCATCAGCAAGCTCGTGGCCCACTTCGAGGAGAAGGGCACCGAGGGACTCGATGTAGCCCAAAGCGAGGAGCTCAGCTTCAGTGCCGACGAGTGGAAGCAGATGAGCGAGGAGCAGCAGCTGCGCACACTCATGAACTACCGCATTGCCTATCTCGGCGAGACGATGGTGAACTGGTGCGCCGGACTGGGCACCGTACTGGCCAACGATGAAGTGGTCGACGGCGTGAGTGTACGCGGCGGCTATCCTGTGGTACAGCGCAAGATGAGGCAGTGGTGTCTGCGTGTCTCGGCCTACGCTCAGCGTCTGCTCGACGGCCTCGACACCATCGACTGGACCGACTCGCTCAAGGAGACGCAGCGCAACTGGATTGGCCGCTCCGAGGGTACCGAGGTGGAATTCTGCGTGGCCGACTCCGATGTGAAGTTCACCATCTTCACCACCCGCGCCGACACCATGTTCGGTGTCACCTTCATGGTGCTGGCACCCGAGAGCGACTATGTGGCTCAGGTGACGACGCCCGAACAGAAAAAGGCAGTCGAAGACTATCTGGAATATGTGAAGAAGCGCACCGAGCTCGAGCGCATGAGCGACCGCAAGGTCACGGGAGTATTCTCGGGCTCCTATGCCGTGAACCCCTTCACAGGCGACCGTATACCCATCTGGATTTCGGAATACGTGCTGGCTGGCTATGGCACCGGTGCCATCATGGCTGTGCCTGCCCACGACTCGCGCGACTATGCCTTCGCCCGCCATTTCCATCTGCCCATCATCCCGCTCATCGAGGGTGCCGACGTGAGCGAGGAGAGCTATGACGCCAAGGAGGGAATCGTCATCAATTCGCCCGTGGCAGGCAAGCAGACCGACTTCTCACTCAACGGACTCACTGTGAAGGAGGCCATTGCGGCCACCAAGAAATATGTCACCGAGAAAGGCATCGGCCGCGTGAAGGTGAACTACCGTCTGCGCGACGCCATCTTCTCACGCCAGCGCTACTGGGGTGAGCCCTTCCCCGTCTACTACAAAGGCGACATGCCCTACATGATACCCACGGAGTGTCTCCCTCTGGAGCTGCCCGACATCGACAAGTACGAGCCCACAGAGACCGGTGAGCCGCCCTTGGGCCGCGCCCGCAAGTGGGCCTGGGACACAGTGAAGAACGAGGTCGTCGACTGCTCACTCATCGACCAGAAGACCGTCTTCCCCCTCGACCTCTGCACCATGCCGGGCTTTGCCGGTTCGAGTGCCTACTATCTGCGCTACATGGATCCCCACGACGACGAGCATCTCGTGTCGAAGGAGGCCGACGAATACTGGCAGAATGTCGACCTCTACGTCGGAGGCACCGAGCACGCCACAGGCCACCTCATCTACAGCCGCTTCTGGAACAAGGTGCTCCACGACTATGGCTATAGCTGCAAGGAAGAGCCTTTCCAGAAACTCATCAACCAGGGCATGATTCAGGGTCGCAGCAACTTCGTCTACCGCATCAACAGCACCGACCACGACGCAGCCCCCGTATTCGTGTCGAAAGGACTCAAGGACAATTACGACACCACGCCCATCCACGTGTGGGTGAACCTGGTGAAGAACGACATCCTCGACACCGAGGCTTTCAAGGCCTGGCGTCCGGAATACAAGGACGCTCAGTTCATCCTTGAGGACGGCAAGTACGTGTGTGGCTGGGCCATCGAAAAGATGTCGAAGTCCATGTTCAATGTCGTCAACCCCGACGACATCATCAACGACTACGGTGCCGACACACTTCGTCTCTACGAGATGTTCCTCGGTCCGGTGGAGGCCAGCAAGCCCTGGGATACCAATGGCATCGACGGATGCTACCGCTTCCTGAAGAAGCTTTGGAATCTCTTCTATGACAACCGCTCTGGGGCCTTCCTGCCTGACGACAGCAAGCCCTCGGCTGAGAGCTTGAAGAGTGTGCACAAGCTCATCAAGAAGGTGACGGCCGACATCGAGGCCTTCTCCTACAATACAGCTATTTCGGCCTTCATGATTTGCGTAAGTGAGCTCGGCCAGCAGAAGTGCCACAGCCGCGAGCTGCTGCAGAACCTCGTGGTGCTCATAGCACCTTTTGCCCCACACATCGCCGAAGAGCTCTGGCATGCCTTAGGCCACACGACCACGGTGTGCGATGCCGAGTGGCCCCAGTGGGACGAGCAGTATCTCGTGGAGTCGCAAGTGCAGATGACCGTGAGCTTCAACGGCAAGGCCCGTTTCCAGAAACTCTTCCCTGCAGGAGCTTCGAAGGACGACATCATCAGTGCCACGCTGGCCGATGAGCGCAGCGCCCGCTATCTGGAGGGCAAGACCATCGTGAAGCAGATTGTCGTGCCGGGAAGAATTATCAACTTAGTAGTGAGATAAATGAACAACAGTCGGAAACTTATCCTCGAAGAGGCCCGCGACTATCTCTTCATCACCCTGGGCCTGATGCTCTATGCCTTTGGCTGGACCGTGTTCCTGCTGCCCTATCAGATTGTCACGGGCGGTGTCACGGGTATCGCGGCCATCGTCTTCTATGCTTCCGGCATACCTATTGAGGATACTTACTTCGTCATCAACGTGCTGCTGCTCGTCGTGGCCCTGAAGATTCTCGGAGTAAAGTTCCTGATGAAGACCATCTACGCCATCTTCGCCTTGTCGTTCATCCTTTGGGCCGCTCAGAAGCTCATGCCGATGGATGCGGCAGGTCACTATGTGAAGATTCTCGGCGAGGGACAGGACTTCATGTCGCTGCTCATTGGCTGTATGCTCACCGGCACCTCGCTGGCCATCGTCTTCATGAACAACGGCTCTACGGGCGGCACTGACATCATTGCAGCCTCAGTCAACAAGTACTACAACTTCTCGCTGGGACAGGTGCTCATTGCCGT
>ONMG01000272.1 GCA_900318855.1 uncultured Prevotella sp. | reverse complement strand
GCAATGGTGGAATTGGTAGACACGAGGGACTTAAAATCCCTTGGCCAGTAATGGCTGTGCGGGTTCGAGTCCCGCTCGCGGCACTTCGTTCACTTATATTTAAACTACTATGCAGAAAAACTTATTATTAGCTGTTTCGGCTTGTTCTCTACTGATATTCTCGTCGTGCTCGAAGCTCGGCGCCCTGTCGGCAGATAATTTTGCCGTGACACCCAACCCTCTTGAAACTCAGGGCGGGAAGGTGTCGGCTACCATCAATGGTGCATTCCCCGAGAAATATATGAAGCGCAATGCTGTGGTCACCGTGGTGCCCGAGCTCCGTTATGCCAACGGTCAGGTGGCCAAGGGCCAGAGCGCCACTTTCCAAGGTGAGAAGGTGATGGGCAACGACCAGACTATCTCTTACCGTCTCGGTGGGCGCTACACGATGAAGACGGCCTTCGACTATGTGCCCGAAATGCAGAAGAGCGACATGTATCTCACCTTCGATGCCCGTCAGGGCAAGAAGCGCGTTGCTATTCCGGCCGTGAAGGTGGCCAATGGTGTCATTGCCACTTCAGAGCTCTATAAGAAGGCCATGTTTAGCGATGGTGGCTGTCTGGCTCCCGACTCTTTCCAGCGTGTGAAGGAGCAGAAGCAGGAAGCCAACATCAAGTTCCTCATCAATCAGGCCAACCTGCGCAAGAGCGAGCTGAAGAACAACTCGGTGAAGGAATTTGTCAGCCTGCTGCGCAAGATTAACCGTGAGCAGGAGGAACTCAACCTCAAGAACGTAGAGGTGAGGGCTTACGCATCGCCTGAAGGCGGATTCTCGTTCAACGACAAACTGGCCAGCAAGCGTCAGGACAACTCGGAGGGCTACGTGAAGCAGCAGCTCAAGAACACGGGAGTGAAGACCGATGTCGCTGCCACCTATACGGCTCAGGACTGGGACGGCTTCCAGCGCCTGGTGCAGGCCAGCAACATCCAGGACAAGGATGTCATCCTGCGCGTGCTCTCCATGTATAAGGATCCCGCAGAGCGCGAGAAGCAGATTCGCAACATGAGCGAGGGCTTCCGTGAACTCGCCAGCGGTATTCTGCCCGAGTTGCGCCGTAGCCGTCTCATTATCAACTACGAGACCATCGGCCGCAGCGACGACCAGATTAAGGAACAGTATGCTGCTGATGCTTCGAAGCTGAGCGCTGACGAGCTCCTCTATGCTGCCACTCTGGAGAAGAGTCCCGCTAAGAAGGAGGAAATCTATAAGAAGACCGCTGAAATCTACGATAAGGACTATCGTGCACTCAACAATCTGGCTACGCTGGAGTTTGCCAAGGGCAATTTCTCGGCTGCACAGAACTATCTGCGCCAGGCTCTGCGTGTGGATCCCAATGCAGCTGAAGCTACTGCCAATGAGGGGCTGCTCGCACTGAAGGACGGCAACGTGACCGAGGCTGAGCGCAGCATTGCCAAGGTGTCGGGCGATAAGAATGTGGCCGAGGCCTTAGGTGTGCTCGATCTTGCCAAGGGCAATTTCGGACAGGCCGAGAAGGACTTCAATGGACTTAACACCAATTGTGCCGCTCTGGCTCAGTTGCTCAATAAGAACTACGCCGCTGCCGCTGCCACTCTCGACGCCGTGGAGAATCCCGATGCAATGACCGACTATCTGCATGCTATCGTGGCTGCACGCCGTGGCAATAAGTTCGCTGCCCAGTCGTATCTCGATGAGGCCGTCAAGAAGGATGCCTCGCTGAAGAGCTACGCTGACAACGACCTCGAGCTGGCACTGCTGAAGAAGTAAACGCTTAGATGAAGAAACTCTTAGGTTTCGTTTTATTCACCTTGGCTCTTGTGGCCTGCGGCACCGACAGCCGTCATTTCAAAATCGACGGTCGGCTGCTCCACATGAACCAAGGTGAATTTTATGTATATAGTCCTGACGGGCTCATCGATGGTGTCGATACCATTAAGGTGCAGGGTGGTCGTTTCTCTTTGGAAGTGCCCTGTGTGGGTAAGGGCATCCTGGTCATTGTCTTCCCGAACTTTTCCGAGCAGCCGATATTTGCTGAAGCCGGTTCGGAGGTGGATGTCGACGGCGATGCTTCTCACCTGAAGGAAATCAAGATAAAGGGCAACGACGATAATAAGCTGATGACCACTTTCCGTCAGCATGTACTCCATTTCTCACCTCCCGAGACTGTGGCTTTCGCCAAGCAGTTCGTGACCGATCATCCTGAGTCGCCCGTTTCGGTCTATTTAGTGAGCCGCTACTTCCTGCGAGGGTCCGGAGCCGACTATAAGACGGCTTCACAATTGCTCTCGCTCATGGAGAAGGCTCAGCCCGACAATACTGTCTTGCTGCGGATAAACAAGCAGGTGAAGAGCCTGAGTGCCGCTGCCGTGGGCGCATCCCTGCCCACTTTCTCGGGCAAGGCTTTCAATGGCAAGAACTATTCGAGTGGGACCCTTGCAAAGGCACCCGTCGCAGTGGTTTACACTTGGTCGTCGTGGAGCTATGAGAGCACAGGCATGGTGAGTCAGCTGCGACAGCTGCAACAGCAGAGCAACGGCAACCTGCAAGTGATGGGCATCTGCGTCGACGGTAGTAAGAGCGACTGCCGGGCTGTGCTCCAGCGCGATTCGGTGGTGTGGCCGGTGGTCTGCGATGAAATGATGTTCGACGGTGCCTTGGTCAGACAGTTGGGTCTTCTCTCAGTACCCGACAATATCGTTCTTAGGCGCGGTAGAGTGGTGGCACGAGGACTGCAGCCACAGGAGCTTATCAACCGGCTGAAGACGATGCTCTGACACCGGGCCGACTAAAACCTTAATCCTTATGCTTGTAAAAACGTTCAGTGCTGCCGTCAATGGCTTGGAGGTTACTACGGTAACCATTGAAGTGAGTCTCACGAACGGCGTGATGTATCATTTCACCGGATTGGGTGATGAGGCTGTGCGCGAGGGACGTGACCGCATCGCGGCTGCATTGCAGAACAACGGCTTCCGGTTTCCGAAGGCCGATATCACCGTCAACATGGCGCCCGCCGACTTGAGAAAGGAGGGTAGTGGCTTCGACTTGCCGCTGGCTATTGCCATATTGGCGGCCAACGGCAACGTGACGTCCGACTGTCTCGACCAGTTTATGATGGTGGGTGAGCTAAGTCTCGACGGAAGCTTACAACCCGTAAAGGGAGCGCTTCCCATTGCCATCAGAGCCCGAAAGGAGCATTTCAAAGGGCTCATCGTACCCAGTCAGAATGCGCGCGAAGCCGCTGTCGTGAATAATCTTGAGGTCTATGGCATGGACAATATCCTTGACGTGATAAGTCTGCTGTCGGGCACAAGACAGTTTGAACCCGTGTTTGTGGACACCCGCAAAGAATTCTATGAACATCAATACAAGTTCGACCTCGACTATGCTGACGTCCGCGGTCAGGAGAATGTGAAGCGGGCGCTCGAAGTGGCGGCAGCCGGAGGCCACAACATCATCATGATTGGCCCACCGGGGTCGGGCAAGTCGATGATGGCTAAGCGCCTGCCCTCGATACTGCCCCCATTGTCGCTGGCCGAGAGTCTCGAGACCACTCAGATACACAGTGTCGCGGGAAAGTTGGGTAAGGGCGATTCGCTCATTGCGCAACGTCCGTTCCGGGCCCCGCATCACACCATCTCGGAAGTGGCCTTGGTGGGAGGCGGTTCCAGTCCGATGCCCGGAGAGATATCGCTGGCTCACAACGGGGTGCTCTTTTGCGATGAGCTGCCGGAGTTCGACAAGCACACCCTCGAGGTGCTGCGCCAGCCACTTGAGGACCGGAAGATAACGATTAGTCGGGCCAAATACACCATCGAATACCCATGCAGCTTTATGTTCGTGGCCAGTATGAACCCTTGTCCGTGTGGCTACTATGGTGACCCCACTCATCATTGTGTGTGTACGCCCGGACAAATACAGCACTACATGAATAAAATCAGTGGACCGCTGCTGGATAGAATTGATATTCAGGTGGAGATATCGGCACTGCCCTTTAAAGACATCAGCCGAGCCCAGCCCGGTGAGCCGTCGGCAGCTATCCGCGAGCGAGTCATTAAGGCTCGTACTCTGCAGACCGAACGCTTTAAGGATTTTCCCGGAGTGCACTGTAATGCGCAGATGTCGGAGCGCATGATTCACCAGTTCTGTGAGCCCGACGCCGCAGGGTTGGAATGCCTGCGCACGGCTATGGATCGACTATCGCTATCGGCGCGAGCCTACACCAGAATACTCAAGGTGGCGCGCACCATTGCTGACTTGGCCGGGCAGCCGAAGGTGGAGGTTAACCACATCGCTGAGGCCATAGGCTATCGGAACCTTGACAGGGCCGACTGGGCTGAACGATGAGGCACGCCCGTAATCTGCTGCTAAACGTGGATTTGTTCCTGGCCTGAAGGCTTTAGGTTCTTGGCCGAAGCGGTCTAATTGGATAGAAAAGAAAAGAGCGTGGCAAGTTCCAGTATGGTGACTTGCCGCGCTCTTTACATTATCAGTAGATGCCCTCAGGAGAAGGCGCTTGCGCTAAAGGCTTACTTCTTGCGACGCTTGGCTGGCTTGGCATTGGCTGTGGTGCCCTTTTTTGTCTTGTCGGCCTTTACGGTGCTGTCATTGGCAGCAGCCGGTTTCGGATCTTCCTTGATGCCCTCCAGCTCAACGGTGAAGATGAGGGTGGAGTAAGGCTTTATCATGCCGGCCTGACGTGCGCCGTAAGCCAGTTCCTGCGGGATGTAGAGCTCCCACTTGCTGCCCACAGGCATCATCGTGAGCGCCTCGGTCCAACCCTTGATGACCTCGTCGCAACGGAAGTTCGAGGTCTGCGGGTTGCGCTTGTAGGAGCTGTCGAACACCTTGCCGTCGATGGTCTTGCCTTCGTATTTCACCGTCACACGCTGTTCCTTGCTCGGAATGAGACCGTGGCCCTCGGTGATGACTTTATACTGTAGTCCACTGGGCAGGGCCTTCACTCCGGGCTGCTTGGCGTTGTCGGCCAGCCACTGTGTGTTCTTGTCCTTCCAAGCTTTCTCCTTGGCCTCGGTCACTGCCTGAGCCTCACTGCGGAAGTATTCTGTGGCCTTGGGCATGTTGTAGACAGTGCTGTCGCCTTTGACAGCAGCCACAAAGCCTTCGGCGAAGAGCTTCTCGTTGATGGAGTCAGGGGTCTCAGCGAAGGTGCCACGGATACTGGGCAGGAAGCGTGAGTTGACCATCTGGGCGATGGCTACACCCGCATAGCGTGCCACCATCTTTGGATCATGGATGTTGGCAATAGCCTCATTGAAACCCTCGATGAAGTCGGGCATCTGCTCTTTCTTGATTCCGTATTCCTGCTTGATGTAGTCAGTGAGACCCGACGTGGCAGAATATCCGGCGGCGTAGCTCAGTGAGTCGATGTGCGACCTGAGTGTCGTGGGTGCAGGCTGATTCTTCTTGGTTGTTGTCTTCTTAGCGTTGTTTGCGCTTACTGAGAGAGATGCACTCACCATGATGAGGAGTGCGAGCATGCATAATTTCTTCATTTCAGTTTTTATTTGTTGATACCTACCAACTCAATCTTGAAGATGAGGCAGGAATAGGGCTTGATTTCGCCCTGCATGCGCTCACCGTAGGCTAACTCCTGAGGAATGTAAACTTCCCAAGCCGAGCCCACGGGCATGCGGGTGAGCACCTCGGTCCAACCCTTTATCACCTGGTTGGCGCGCAGATTGACGGGCTCCTTGCGCTTGTAGGAGCTGTCGAATATCTTGCCGTCAATGGTGCGGCCTTCATAGTTGACCGTGACCATAGAGGTGTCGCTGGGGATGGCGCCTTTGCCTTCCTTGATGACCTTATACTGCACACCAGAGGGCAATGTCACCACTCCGGGCTTTTTCTTGTTGGCAGCAAGGAACTTCTCGCCGGCAGCCTTGTTGGGACCGTACTGCTTCTCCATGTACTTGCCCTTGATGTTCACCATCTTCATCTGTGCGATCTCGTTGGCCTTCATCACCGAAGGAATCACCTTGAAGTTGCCGGTGGTGCCGGCTACGAAACCTGCGAGCAGATTCTTCAGCGAGATGGTCTTGGTGGAATCGTCGCCGAAGACCTCTTGGTTGATGCCCTTCACCATGCGGTTGCTAATCATCTGACCGAGTTGGATACCTGCGTAGTAGGCAGCCTTGCTCTTGTCATCACCGGCATTGGCGCCGTCGTTGAGGCCCTTGATAAGTTCATCCATATAGGTGGTGTCGATGCCCTGACTGGTAAGGTATTCCTTCAGTCCCTGGGTCTGAGCCATACCGACAGCATAGCTGAGCGTATCGACATCCGTCTTCAGATTGGCCTTTGGTGTTGAGTTGCCGCATCCAGTGAAGAGGGCGGCAAAGAGAGCTACAATAGCTCCAAAGCATAATTTTTTCATTGCTTTACTTTTGGAATATGATTGATGTTGTTGTTTGCTTACTTCACGGCAATGAGCTCCACGTCGAAGATGAGCGTGGCGTAAGGGGGAATGCTCTGACCGGCACCGCGACTGCCATAGCCCAGCGTGTAGGGAATGAAGAAACGGTATTTGGCTCCTTCCTGCATGAGTTGCAGTCCTTCGGTCCAGCCCTTGATGACCTGGTTCAGGGGGAAGGTGGCTGTCTGACCGCGATCGTAGGAGGAGTCGAACTGGGTGCCGTCGATAAGGGTACCCTTATAGTGGCATTCCACCTGGTCGGTGGCTTTCGGTTTCCGGCCGTTGCCCTTGCGGAGCACCTCATACTGAAGACCCGACGGCAGAGTCACCACTTCGGGGCGCTTTCCGTTCTCGGCAAGATATTTCTCGCCGTCTTCCTTAGCCGAGGCTTCCATCTTCTCCTGTTTTTCCTGCAGATATGCATTTACGAGTGCTTGTGCATCCTGATCGTCGATACGTGAATCTTTGCCTGTGAGAATGTCGGTCAATGCCAATGCAAAGTCATCCACATTGATGTCGGTGGCGCCCATGCCGGCAAGCTGACGAGCAATGCCGAGACCTAAGGCGTAGCTTACTTTATCCATAAAAGAGTGTGTCGTTGTTATTTGTTGTTGCTCTCAATTTGAAAACGTGGCAAAGATAGTAATTTTCCATGAGGAAAAGAACTTATTTGAGATAAAATTAGTAAATTTGCCCATATTAATCACGCAGGGCTGCTATAGTGGCTTTGGCGTGTGGAGTTATTAAGGTTAAGACTTTATGGCTATGAAGAAAATAGTGTTTCTCACCGGGGCTGGAATGTCGGTGGAAAGCGGTTTTAAGACTTTCCGTGGCTCAGATGGTTTATGGGAGAACTACCCCGTGCAGCAAGTGGCTTCACACGAAGGATGGGAGGCTGATCCCGGCTTGGTGACCAACTTCTATAATATGCTCAGGCGGAAATTATGGACGGCGGAGCCCAACGAGGGGCATAAGCTGGTGGCCGACCTTGAGAAATATTATGATGTGACGGTGGTGACGCAGAATGTGGATAATCTGCACGAGAAGGCAGGTTCCTCGAAAGTCATCCACTTGCATGGAGAGCTCACCAAGGTGTGCTCGAGCCGTGACCCTTATGATGAGCGCTACATCCGCCAGCTCACTCCCGAGGACAGCGATGTGACTCCCGGCACCAAGGCTGGCGATGGTTCGCTGCTCAGACCTTTCATCGTGTTCTTCGGTGAGAGCGTACCCATGATTGAGCCTGCGGCTGTGGCCACACAGCAGGCCGACATCTTTGTCATCATCGGAACCTCACTCAATGTGTATCCTGCAGCAGGTCTCGTGCAATATGCCGGCCCATCGGTGCCCGTCTATCTCATCGACCCGGAGCCTGTGATGGCCGGTGGCTACCATCATGTGGTGCACATTCAGAAGGGGGCCAGTGAGGGAATGAAGGAGCTGACCGCCAAGCTAATAGCCGAGAGCCGGGGCTAACCTGAAAGCTGATGGAAATCAAGAACTAAAAACGATAATGCCTATGATGGATCATCTAATTGAAAAGCTGCACACGGGGCCAAGTGCTTTGGTGCTGCTCCATGAGGGGAATGTGAGTGCTTACAGTGGGGTGGGCGTGCGTTCGCTATATCATCTGCTCCACGACGCTCCGGAGAAACTCCTTGACTCGAAGCTCGCTGTGAAGGCGGTGGGTTCCACGGCTGCCAAGGCTATGGTGGAGGGCAAGGTGGCCGAGGTGTATGCCGATATCATCAGTGAGACAGCGGCCGACATCCTCAAGGATGCGGGGGTGCGGCTGAGTTATGACCGTAAGGTGCCTCACCGTGAGTTCCTGCATGTCTGGGAAAGGCTGGGGGAGCTCAGTAACGAATAACACACGGCTTATATGTGTTCGGGGCACAAACCCCATCTACAAACGGAAGGCAGACTCATCGCTCGTGGATAACGGAGCGGGGATGAGCCTGTCTTCCGTCGTTATTAATAGTGGAAGGAGCTGCCGCCGAGGAATTCCCTGATAAGGCTTGTGGGCGGAAGGGCTTTGTCGGGGATGGGCGCAATGTAGCGCAGGAACTTCAGCAGACGGTAGGCTTCGCTGTACTCTTCGCAGTTCTCGGGCACTTGCTCGAGCAGTGGTTCTGCCTGCTGCTTGATGACAGCCAACTCGAAGAGCATGGCCGTGTTGAACATCACGTCGCAGTTCTCCTGATAGGGGAATATCCACTTCGTCTCACCGGCTCTTACGCTCGGCCAGCGGTGTATGGTCTCCTGGGCATTGACCCCGCGGTACTTGTAGTCGCGGATGATGCGGCGCAGCAG
>ONMG01000177.1 GCA_900318855.1 uncultured Prevotella sp. | reverse complement strand
CTCCGAAGTGATAACCGATGACAACGGGCGCACCTGGATGCTCTATCACGGCTATCAGACCTGGAATGTGGATGCGGGTCGGGTGCTCTATCTGGATGAGCTTAAATGGGATAGCCAGGGCTGGCCCTACATTGAGAATGGTATGCCGTCGGCTGAATCCGAGGCTCCCTATTTCTAGGATTATCGTTACCTCACTGGCATCAGTGATTTGCGGTCGGATGCGGCACCCTTCTCTGTGACGCCTGGAGGTGATAACTACTATCAGCTTAGTGGACCCGAGAATGTGAGCTTTCATTGGGCAGTGTACAATTTAAGAGGCGAAAAGGTGAAGCAGGGTGTGGCCTGTGCAACCCAGGAGCTGTGGCTGAACGATGTGGCTGACGGCATCTACATTATCAAGGTGCGCGGTAAAAATGGCGGCACACAACTCAAAGTGGTGAAGGCGACTGAGGCTCATTGACGACGCAAGTGTTAAAACTTTAAAGATTGCAGCTTGGCTTTTTGGGTGAATTAGACATTTTCGTTACCTTTGCAAACAGTTTTACTAAGATATTCAGGATGCAAAGGTTAAGAATTGTTTTTGCTGCATGTTTGTTGACTTGCGGCACCCTTGTTCATGCAGGAGGCCTGCTTACGAACACCAATCAGAATGTAGCTTTTAATCGGCAGCTCTCTCGGAACGCCGCTATCGGCATTGACGGGGTCTATTCTAATCCCGCAGGCGTCGCCTTCTTGGGCGACGGAGCTCATATCTCGGTCAACTGGCAGCTGGTCTTCCAAAGTCGTACCATCAGAAATGAGTACCCTCTCTTTGCCAATAATATGAATGATGCCACTCCCCGTCGAAAGTTCGGTGGTCATGCCTTCGCTCCTGTACTCCCCTCTTATCAGATAGCCTATAACTGGAGGAACTTCTCCTTCCAGAGCAATTTCGCCGTGGGTGGAGGTGGCGGAAAGTGCATCTTCGATGATGGCTTGGGAAGCTTCGAGAAGATAGTCTCAGAAACTGCCTATGGTGCTTCTTCGCTTGCCTCTGTTGTCGACAAGGTCGCCGGTCGCAGCATGTTTTCTTCCGACCAGATGTTCGGCTCCAAGGGCTCTTACAGTTATGACAGTTATATGCGAGGCCGTCAGTATTACTATGGTCTTTCTTTGGGTGCAGCCTACAAGCTGACGCCCTCGCTGAGCTTCTTCGCCGGGGTGAGAGGGGTTTATGCTTCGTGCAATTACTATGGATACGTGCGCGATGTGAAGGTGGGGAATCTGCCTCTCTATAAGGTTCTTGACCCGTCGAAGACCAACTCAGCCGATATTGAGTTGAACTGTAACCAGTCGGGTCTTGGCTTTACTCCTATTCTTGGCGTCGACTATCGGCTGGGGCGTTGGAATTTTGCAGCGAAGTATGAATTCAAGACACGCATGCGACTGAAGAACGAGAGCGTCAACCAGGCACCCAGTATCGGCAACTTACCCGATAACCTGGCCGCGGCCTTTATGGCTGCTGGTGTGCCTGAGGCTCAGACGAAGGCCGTACTGACTCATCCTTCTGTGGAAGCGGCTATGGGAGCCCTGAAGACGGGCTTCGATGAAAGGCTGACCGCAGCAACGGGGGAGTATGCTGATGACGCGCGCATTGCCGCTGATATCCCTGCTCTGCTCACTGTGGGTGTCAGTTATAATCCTGTCGATCCCTTGCGCCTCTATGCCGGATTCAATTATTTCTGGGATCGTCAGGCCACTTCCTACAACCATCGGGAGAAGAAGCTTAGCCGGGGTACGGAAGAGTGGAGCGCTGGCGTGGAGTTCGATGCCTCGAAGGCTATCACCGTGAGTGCGGGATGGCAGAATACCAGCTACGGATTGACTCCGGATTACATGGATGATAAGAGCTTCGTGGTGGGGTCCAATTCTCTGGGCGCTGGCGTCAAGATGAAGCTGTCGAAGAAGATGAGCCTCAATCTCGCTTATTTCTTCACTATCTATGGGCATGAACGCACGAATGCTGCAGAGGCTGCAGGCTCTTATACGGCCGACTATACGCGTACGAATCATGTGTTCGGCGCGGGCCTGGATATAGACTTATAGTCAGCAGAAACACTATCCCCAGCCTTCGGGCTGATTGGCTCTCCATCCACTTTGCTCTGCATGAGCTGTGCGTGGAGAGCAACACTTTTTATAAGTATAGGTATGGCTATGGCCCTGCGTTATGTCCTGAATTTCATTATTTTTAGGTAGGCTTACGATTCCCCGTTCACGCGGCAAAGTCTTAACTTTGCACTCGGATTAGATACAGCAATCAGTGAGAACAGTAATAATGGCTACCTGTGCTCTCGCCCTCTTGGTGGGCCGGGCTCAGGCTGCAGAGGAAGACAGTTTGAAAACAGAGCCGTTGTCGGGCTATGTGACAACAGAGTTTAATGCCGGTCATACTCAGGGTGAGGCGCATCCCTGGCTGGTCGACTTTCCGCATGTCATCGGAGGTGCCACCCTCAATTTGGGGCGTGGATGGTCGGCGGTTGCTGAAGTGGAATATGAAAGATTTTATTCCGACGGCCGTTGGGGTAATAACTTTCGCAATAACTACACAACCAATAAGCTTTATATCAACAAGGAGTGGAACCCGGCTTTGAACCTTAAGTTGGGCATCATTGATGTGCCTGTGGGCACCACTAATTCTGGTGGCCCGGCCCTTACCATTTACGATCCACTCGGCGAAAGCACACTGATGCCCATGACCTGGCACGAGGGTGGCGCCGCCCTGTGGGGGAAAGTCCGTAAGCTGCACTATCAGGTGGGTGCCTATGTCTATCCCACGGCCCCCCTGAAAGAATCGCGCCTTTTGGGTGCGGCCGCACGCCTGGGATATGAACTGTTCAACGGACTCGATTTGAGCTTGTCTTATTTCTACGGTAGTGCCAAAGAGGGTATGGTTCAACGTCAGAATCCTAATCTTGCCGAGTATTCACATGTCTACCATGCGGCCTTTGACTTTGCCTATCTTGCTTATGGTTGGGTGGTCGACGGACAGTTGGTGGCCAGTAGTTGCCACAACAACCGGGCTGCCGGCATGGAAGTGGGCTACGATGTAGCGCCGCTGATGGGAGCGAAGAGTTGCTCGCTCATCCCGTTCGCCCGCTACGACGGTTACTATCATGTGGAAGGTGCGTCTTGCAATAAATTCACATTGGGAGTCAATACCACACTTCCGTTGGGATTCACCTTCAAGATGGAGGCTGCCCGCAGTAATCCGACTGATTCGAAATGCTCCACGTCACTGAATATTGGTATCGGTTGGCAGGGAGAATTCTGAAGCCCTCTTACATGCTTTGAGAGTCCTTTTCTGGGAATGGTGTAGTTGCAGTAAGTAACGAAGGCAGAAAAGTACATTCTCTTTTGAGAAAAACAGTAAAACTCTTGCTATGATGCAAGGGCTGTGCCCTTCTTTTCCGGTATAGGCTTTTTCCGAAGCCGCTTCGGTAAACCGGCATCGAAGATGCGGATGCTCTGTATCCTATGGCCACATGAGCATCTATGCGCAGGAAAGCTGTGGCTGGAAGCGTTAAATAATTATAACGGGAGCAAGAAAGCCGGTGAGGTTCTTCTCACTTGTCGAGATAATTTATAGCTTTGCACTTAACAAAGACTATACGAACTTT
>ONMG01000308.1 GCA_900318855.1 uncultured Prevotella sp. | reverse complement strand
GCTCACTTCACGGAGACGCCTCCTAAGGGGGAGTTCGTGGTTGTCGTGGCAGGATGCGAGAAGCCCAGTAAGCGCGAGGCGCCGACCGGTGAAGAAGAGGACGAAAAGGCTGCCAAAAAGTGGAACAAAGGTAAGAACAATAGCTAACATCACGTTATGAAGAATACATGGTTATTACTCTTATGCCTGTCGATGCTTGCCCTGTCAGGGTGCAGGCAGGAGCGGAAGACGCCTCAGGCCGAGACGATAGAACAGAACGATTCGCTGGCCAAGATTATAGAGCAGAAGGACAACGAAATCAATGATATGATGGGTACCCTCAATGAGATTCAGGAGGGATTCCGAGAAATCAATGAGGCCGAGAACCGGGTGACCCTGGCTAAGGACGGCGAGGGGGCCAGTAGGGCGCAGCAGATAAGGGAGAACATTCAGTTCATATCCAGTACGATGAAGCGCAACCGTGAGCTGATAGCCAAGCTCCGGCAGCAACTCCGGCAGAGCAGCCTAAAGGGTGACCAGCTCCGTCAGACCATAGAGAACCTTGTGAAGCAGCTCGACGACAAGGATCAGCAGTTGCAGCAGCTGAGGGCCGAGCTTGATGCCAAGGACATACACATCTCGGAACTCGACGAGACCATCGACAACCTCAACAGCAGCGTGGCCGACCTAAATAAGGAGAACACACGGAAGACCGAGACCATCAACACGCAGGACTTGCAGCTCAACACCGCATGGTATGTCTTCGGTACAAGGAAGGAACTGAAAGCGCAGCGCATCATAGAAGACAACAAGGTGATGCAGGGCAATTTCAATAAGAGCTACTTCACAAAGATTGATATCCGTGTGGACAAGACCATCCCGCTCTACTCGAAGTCGGCTAAGATTCTCACCCTCCATCCCTCTAATAGCTACACGCTTCAGCAGGATGCCACGAAGCAGTACGTGCTCCACATCACCAACCCGCAGATATTCTGGTCCACAAGCAAGTATCTCGTCATCATGGTGAAGTAGGCGTCAGCGCCTGTCCTTGAAGAACTTCTGCATCAAGGCCTTGCAGTCATCAGCCAGCACGCCCTCGCTCACCTTGCAGCGGGGGTGCAGCACGTTGGGGGCCAGTAGCCGAAAGCCCCGCTTGGGGTCGGGGGCACCGTAGACGAGGCGGCTGATGTGGGCCCAGCCGATGGCACCCGCACACATCGGGCAGGGCTCCACAGTGACGTAGAGGGTGCACCCTTCAAGATATTTCCCGCCTAAGGCATTGGCGGCCGAGGTGATGGCCTGCATCTCGGCATGGGCCGTGACGTCGTGCAGCGTCTCCGTGAGGTTGTGGGCGCGCGCAAGAATTTGGCCCCGGCATACGATGAGGGCCCCAACGGGTATCTCACCTTCCCCGGCAGCAGCCTGGGCCTCGGCTAATGCCTTCTGCATATAGCGCTCATCTTCCTGGCGCTGTTGTTCTTCTTCTGTCATTCTGATGCGTCTTTAGACTGCAAAAATACCACTTTCTTTTTTGACACACGAAGGAAAAGTAGTATATTTGCACCTACTCTTTAATATAGGATATGGCAGCTCATAACGATTTAGGACAATGGGGCGAGGATTTCGCCGCCGACTATCTTCAGAGCAAAGGCTACGCGATTCGGGAGCGCGACTGGCATCAGGGCAAGCGCGATTTGGATATCGTCGCCGTGACAGCCGACCAGGCTACGGTGGTGTTTGTAGAGGTGAAGACGCGTGCCTCGGAGGAGATAACCAGCCCTAAGGATGCCATCGACGTGCGCAAGATTCGAAACTTGGGTGCAGCGGCCAACGCCTATGTCAAGGAGAACAATGTGACAGAGGAGCTGCGCTTCGACATCATCACCGTGGTGGGTACCTCGCCTGCTGACGCAGTGCTCACCCACGAGGAGGATGCCTTCAATCCGCTGCTCATCTAATTACCTATGGCTATGCGTAAGAAAATCATTCGACTCAAGGAGACCACATCGACCAACGATTACATCCGGAATTGCTGGGAGCAGGCCGACCTGCTGGTGGTGGCGGCCGACTTCCAGACGGCAGGGCGGGGGCAGGGTTCCAACAGCTGGGAGAGTGAACCGGGTAAAAACTTACTCTTCTCCATGCTGGTGCATCCCACTATGGTGCCACTCGGACGGCAGTTTCTGCTCTCCATGACTGAGGCCCTCGCCTTGAAGGAGGCTCTCGACAGTTTCGCTCCAGGCTTCCGGGTGAAATGGCCTAACGACATCTACTGGGAGGATTTTAAGGTGAGCGGTACACTTATCGAAACAACCCTCTCCGCGGGGCATGTCAAGGATTGCATCTTCGGCACGGGCATTGATGTCAATCAGAGCGTGTTCCACAGCGATGCCCCTAATCCACTATCGCTCTGTAGTATCGTAGGAAAGGAGGTGAAGCCCGACAAGGTGCTCAAGAGAGTGGTGGAGGCCTTCGAGAAATACTACAGCCTGTTGAGCGAGGGATCTTACACTGACATTTCGGCACTCTATCACGAGGCACTCTATCGCCGGCACGGATTCTTCCCTTACCGTGACAAGGAGGGTGTCTTCGAGGCTGCCATCGTAGAGGTGGAAGACAGCGGGCAGCTTGTGCTGCGCGACCGTGCCGACCGCTTCCGAAGCTATGGATTCAAGGAAATTTCATTCATTCTCCCTCAACGGTCCTGAGGCCGGCGAGAGGAGGTATCGCTTACTAATATATAGCTATGTCAAGATTCAATCGTATCTTATTGAAGCTGTCGGGTGAGAGCCTGATGGGACAGCAGAACTACGGCATTGATGCCGAGCGCCTGGCCGATTATGCACGGCAGATTAAGGAGATTCATGATGACGGTGTGCAGATAGGCATTGTCATAGGTGGAGGCAATATCTTCCGTGGGCTGAGCGGCAGTCAGAAGGGTTTCGACCGTGTGAAGGGCGACCAGATGGGTATGTGTGCCACGGTAATCAATTCGCTTGCGCTGAGTTCGGCCTTGGGTGCCATCGGTGTAAAGACTAAGGTGATGACGGCCATACGAATGGAGCCCATTGGAGAATTCTACAACAAGTGGAAAGCCATCGAGGCAATGGAAGCAGGTTATGTGTGCATCTTCTCGGCCGGGACCGGCTGTCCCTATTTCACTACCGATACGGGCTCTTCACTCCGTGGTATTGAGATCGAGGCCGACGTGATGCTCAAGGGTACGCGGGTAGACGGTGTCTATACTGCTGACCCGGAGAAGGATCCCACTGCCAGGAAGTTCTCTGAGATTACCTATGATGAGGTGCTCGAGCGCGGACTCAAGGTGATGGACCTTACGGCTATCTGCATGTGCAAAGAGAACAAGCTGCCTATCTACGTGTTCAACATGGATGTGGTGGGCAACCTGAAGAAAGTTATCGACGGTGAGGATATTGGTACGCTGGTGCACTGCTAAAGGCAGCACTTGCCGATATTGATGCAACACCCCGGCTAAAGATGTCTTTAGCCGGGGTGTTGCGTTTAGAGAAAGGTGGGTTCAGCTCCTGAGAGCCGTTGCCCGCTATTCCTCTGTGAAATCGACGTACTCTCCTTCGTCCTTGGGAAATATCTTCTTTTGCTTTTCGCTCGAAGGACGCTGGTCGACCACTCCTTCCTGGTTGCCGTAGGTCTTGGCTTGTCGGCGGGGCTGGTCATTGTCGCCGTTCACTTGTCGCTTGAAGTTGTCAATCCCTTGGCGTATCTGCCGGATGAAACTCAGCACGAACGACAGTACAACCACCAGGCCAACGATGAATATGAGGAAGATGAGCTTAAACATAATGATTAACTTTTTGACGGCTTATCGCCGAGGCGACGTGCCCGCAGGTCGTCGGCTATGGAGATGAGGAAATAAAGGGTGATGACTATCCACCATCCGCGCAGCAGACCAAAGATGCAGAGAATGAGCAAGGTGAGTGCTGCGAAGACGTACTTTATCTCATTGCCTTTCCAATTCCAATGCTTGAACTTCAGTGCGAACATGGGTAACTCGCTTACCAGCAGAAGACTGCTGACAAGAATTAAAACCAGCATGAGCGGTAATGCCCAACAGCCGGATTGCAGCACCGAGGGAGCGGTAATGATGAGCGACCCCCAGAAGAGGGCGTTGGCAGGTGTGGGCAGGCCGATGAACGAGGTGGTCTGCCGCGTGTCGATGTTGAACTTTGCCAGGCGCAAGGCTGAGAAGGCGGCCATGATGAAGGCAAAATAGGGAATGTAGGCCCGCCAGGACTCAACGCACGACGGATAGTCGATGATGCTGAGCTGATAGAAGAGGATGGATGAGGGGGCCACACCGAAGGTGATGTCGTCGGCCAGCGAGTCTAGCTCTTTTCCTATCGGAGAAGACACGTGGAGCAGACGGGCGGTCATGCCGTCGAAGAAATCGAACACGGCGCCGATGATTATCCATATCAATGCTGTGGTAGGGTCTCCCTGCAGTGCGTACTTCACTGCGATGCAACCCGATATCAAGTTGCAGCAGGTGACGGCATTGGGTATATGTTGCTTTATCTTCATGCTCTATTCCTTCAGTCGTGCTATGAGCGTCTGGTCACCGGTAGTCTTCTGACCCACCTTTACGCAGACCTCGCTGCCTATGGGCAGGAATACGTCAACCCGTGAACCGAACTTGATGAAGCCCAGGTGCTCATCAATGTAGCACACTTCTCCTTCCTTGGCGTAGGTGACGATGCGGCGCGCTACGGCTCCTGCTATCTGCCGGCAGAGCACATCGGTGCCACTGGGCGTGGTAATCATCACATCGGCCCGCTCATTCTCCTCGCTCGCCTTAGGCAGCCAGGCCTTGTGGTAATTGCCATTCTTATGCTTTACGAACTTCACCTTTCCGTCAACGGGAAACCAGTTGGCGTGGACATTGAACAGGCTCATAAAGATGCTTATCATCAGGCGGCGGTCGTGGAAGTAGCGGTCCTCATCGACTTCCTCTATTACCACCACCTTGCCGTCGGCTGGTGCCACCACAAGGTTCGTGGTGTCGTCTTTACTGAAATATCGACGCGGACAGCGGTAAAAGTTCAGCACGATGCCATAGGCCGTACCAAAGACAACGATAAACAGCCAGAAGGGAATCTTAGTTTCGAAACCTCTCCAAAGCAGCAGTGCAATAGCGCCGAAAGCTATGAATCCATAGATTAGGGTGTCGGTGCCTTCGCGGTGTATCCGGATTCTCTTGAACTTCTTCATCTTTAACTTATTCAGTCCATTCTCGATTGTTTCATACTGTCTGCAAAGGTACGTGTTTTCCCCCGATTAGCAAAAAAATAACTTCTAATCTTTTGAAATTACAGGATAAAGACGTAACTTTACAGCTCATTTGTGCTAAGTATGGAAGATTTCATTCATTTACATGTTCACACTCATTACTCTATCCTTGACGGTCAGTCGAAGGTGACTCACCTGGTCGACAAGGCCGTGGCCAATGGCATGAAAGGTATGGCCATCACCGATCACGGAGTGATGTACGGCATCAAAGAGTTGTCGGACTATTGTGCCAAAGTCAATAAGAAACTCAAGGCCGAGGGCAAGGATCCTTTCAAGCCTATCTTTGGCTGCGAGATGTATGTGGCCCGTCACAATATGGAGGATAAGGTGAAAGAGCATGGTGATAAGAGTGGCTACCACCTTATCGTCCTGGCCAAAAACTACCACGGCTACAAGAACCTCATCAAGCTGGTGTCGCACTCTTGGGTGGACGGCTATTACTATCGCCCCCGAACCGACCGGAAGGAGTTGGAGAAGTATCACGAGGACCTTATTGTTTGCTCGGCATGCATCGCCGGAGAGGTGCCCTCAAAGATACTGAAAGGCGACATGGAAGGTGCCCGCGAAGCCATCGAATGGTATCACCGCGTGTTTGGTGACGACTATTATCTCGAGATTCAGCGCCATGAGGTGAAAGACCCCTATTTACGTGCCAACAGGGAGACGTTCCCCCTGCAGCAGAAGGCCAATAAGGTGATTCTTGAGCTGGCACGCGAATACGGTATCAAGGTGGTTTGTACCAATGACTGCCACTTTGAGGACAAGGAGACGGCTGAGGCTCACGACCATTTGCTCTGCTTGGCCACGGCAAAGGATCTCGACGACCCCACGCGCATGCTCTACACTAAGCAGGAGTGGTTCAAGACGCGGGAAGAGATGAACGACATCTTCGCCGATGTGCCTGAAACGCTCAGTAACACCTTGGAAGTGCTCAACAAAGTGGAGACCTACAGCATTGAGCACGGACCGATTATGCCCTTCTTCCCCATCCCCGAGAGTTTCGGTACCGAGGAGGAATGGCGCCGGAAGTTCACCGAGCAAGACTTGTTTAAGGAGTTCACCACCGACGAGAACGGCGAGAACCCTCTGCCCCCTGACAAGGCGCAGGCCGTCATCGACCGTCTGGGTGGATACGACAAGATTTACCGCATCAAGTTCGAGGCCGACTATCTGGCTCACCTCGCCTATGCGGGTGCCAAGGAGCGCTATGGCGACCCTCTGCCGGAGAATGTGACGGAGCACATCAACTTCGAGCTTCATGTAATGAAGACCATGGGTTTCCCGGGCTACTTCCTCATAGTGCAGGACTTTATCAACTCGGCCCGTAAGGAGCTTGGCGTCTGGGTGGGGCCGGGCCGTGGCAGCGCTGCCGGTTCGGTGGTGGCCTACTGTCTGGGCATCACGAAGATTGACCCACTGAAGTATGACCTGCTGTTCGAGCGTTTCCTCAATCCCGACCGTGTGAACCTCCCGGATATTGATACCGACTTCGATGATGATGGTCGCGGCAAGGTGCTCCGCTGGGTGATGGATAAGTACGGCCATGAGAACTGTGCCCACATCATTACCTATCAGGCTATGGCTACGAAGAACTCCATTAAGGACGTGGCCCGTGTGGAGAAGCTGCCGCTCGACCGCAGCAATGCCTTATGCAAGGCCATCCCCGACCGTCTGCCCGACGGCCTGAAGATGAATCTCGACAATGCCATCAAGTGTACGCCGGAACTGCGTGAGGCCGAGGCTTCGACCGACCCGCGCGAGCGCAACACCATCAAGTACGCCCGCATGCTGGAAGGCACCATCCGCGGCACCGGCATCCATGCCTGCGGCTTCATCATCTGTCGTGACCCCATCAGCGACTGGGTGCCCATCTCCACTGCTGATGACCCTGACTTCCCCCAACTGAAGTGTAATGTCACGCAGTACGACGGCCATGTCATTGAGTCAACCGGACTGATTAAGATGGACTTCCTGGGGCTGAAGACGCTGTCGGAGCTGAAGGAAGCCGTGAAGGTCATCAAGCAGACCCGCGGCATTGATGTGGACATCGACAATATTCCCATCGACGACGAGCTCACCTATCAGCTCTATCAGAAGGGCCAGACCATCGGCACTTTCCAGTGTGAGGCACCGGGTATGCAGAAGT
>ONMG01000176.1 GCA_900318855.1 uncultured Prevotella sp. | reverse complement strand
GATGTTCTTGATATTCCGCATTTCTGGAATGTCCTCGGTGTCACCGGAGATATAGACACGGAAGCCGTCAAGGGTCAGGATGAAACCGTTGTCACGGCCTTTGGGGTGATATTTCTCCTTGCCAGGTGTGGTATTGTAAGCGGGTACGGCATCAATAGTGATGTCATTAGCGAGCTTCATATGATCGCCGTTGTGCATGACCTTGCCCTTGCCGATGATCTTGGCGCAGTTGGCATTCGTCACGATGACGGTCGTAGGCTTTTCCAATTGTCGGATGGCGGCGGTGTCGCAGTGGTCAAAATGCTCATGTGTTACCAGGATGAAGTCAGCTTTGGGAAAGCGGCTGTAATCCGTCGTCGGCTTCAGGCCACGGACTGGATCCACCTCAATCTCTCTACTGTCAAAGTTGATGCGGATGCTCGCATGTTTGATAGCAGTAAAGATGATTGTCTTTCCGCTTTTGGTCTTAAACGTATCAGTTTGTGCAGCAGTGTTCTGCCGCATCGTTGTTCCCTTCTTTTCCGTGCAGGCCGCGAGAGCCATCGTTGCCACCATGAGCAACATTGTCAGTAATACATTCTTCTTCATCTTGTATTTACTTTTCTGTGTCCTTGGCTTTGCGTGCAAACTCAAAAAGACTTTTAGGCAGGTGGCAGTAGCCGTCGGGATTCTTGTCAAGATAGTCCTGGTGGTAGTCTTCCGCCTTGTAGAAGTTCTTTAAGGGCAGGTTCTCTACGGCTATCATTCCTTTTACATACTGTTGCTGCTCCGTAAAGATTTCTTTGATTGTTGCCTCGTCAGCGCTGTCGGTGTAGTACACACCCGTGCGGTACTGCGTTCCAATGTCATGCCCCTGCTGATTAACGCTCGTTGGGTCGATGGCCTTGAAATACATCTCAAGCAGGAACCTTAGTGAAACCTTGTTTGGATCGTATCTTACATGGACCGTCTCTGCAAAGCCGGTCTTGTCGGTGCATACCTCTTTATAGGTAGGATCTTCTGTCGTGCCATTGGCATAGCCTACCTCGGTATCCACTACGCCGTCGATCTGCTTAAAGTAGTGCTCAGTACCCCAGAAGCAGCCACCAGCCAGATATATTTCCTTCAAATTCTCTTTTTCCATATTGTTCCGTTTTATGTTTTGTTGTGCATCTGCCTGGCATGACAACAGCAGCATTGCAACCACTATAATCATAATGAGTGAAAGCAGGGGCTGGCGGTAAAAAACACGTAAGGCAGATGCTGATATCATATTTTCAAATTTAGAAGTCATTGTTGACGATTTCCTTCCCGAAGGGTGCCAATGCCAGTCGCATCAGCCGGAAGTGCATCTTGCCCCAGGGGAAGCCGATGATGGTGATGCAAAGCAGCAAGCCAAAGCCGAGATGGGTCAGTGCAATCCAGAAACCGCCGACGAAGAACCAAAGAATGTTCATGAACATGTTAAGGCATCCGCTGTCCTGCGGTTTGTCAACAACATGCGAGCCGAATGGCCATAGCGAGAGAATGCCCAACCGCATGGTGGCGATGCCAAAAGGTATGCCGATGATGGTGATCATCAGCAGCAACGAGGAAACGAAATACTCCACAGCGATGCTGAATCCTCCAAATACGAGCCATATTATGTTTCCCAATATTTTCATGTCTGTGATACTTGTTTCAAATGACGAATGCTTTTACTTGCGAAGATAATGAATATCGGCAAGACACCCTCGCAATATAGGAAGGATAAGGGGGAGCGGAAGTAGGAAGACAGAAGGCTGAAGTCCGGAAATTAGAAGTCCAGAAGTCCAGAAATCAGAAGTCCAGACTTCAGACTTCTATCAACTCCTAACTCTTTTTCGCTAATTTTGTTTACTTATACGAAGCCTCCAGCACCTTCACGATGTCGTCGTGGGTGAGCGGCTGGCGGTCCATTTGTACGAGCATGCCCATGGCCTCGATGGCGTTGGTGGCCATCTTGTCAAACTCCTCGGGCTTCAGGCCATAGTCGCTCATCTTCAGGTCATCGACGCCGCAGGCCTTCTGCAGGTCTACGAGTGCGGTGATGAAGTCCTCGGGGCGCGTGGCGTCTTTCTTGCCCATGAGCTGCGCCATACGTACGAAGCGGTCGTCGCACACATGCTGGGCGATGATGGCAGAGAAATAAGCCTTGGAGATGATGATGAGTCCGGCTCCGTGGGGCAGGTTCTCGTGGTAGGCGCTCATGGCGTGTTCGATGCTGTGCTCAGCCGTGCAGGCACTGGTGTCCATGGAGTAGCCGCTCATGGTGTTGGCAAAGGCCATGCGGGCGCGGGCCTCCATGTTCTTGCCGTCTTTCACAGCGACGGGCAACCACTGAGCCACATTACTGATGGCAGCCTCCTGCACCATATCGCTGAAGAGATTGCTGGCGCGACTCACGTAGCCTTCGAGCGAGTGGAACAAGGCGTCGAAGCCTTGGAAGGCGGTGAAACGGGGAGGAACCGAGGCCATCAGTTCGGGGTCGACGATGGCATAGACGGCGCAGCAGCTGCCCACACCCACCTTTTCGTTGGTCTTGAGATTGGTGATCACGCCGGCGGCATCGACCTCAGAACCGGTACCGGCTGTGGTGGTGATGGCAATCCAGGGCAGCGGTGCGTTGGCAATAGGCTTGCGGCGACCCGTACCACTCCAGACATAGTCCCAGAGGTCGCCCTTGTTGGTGGCGTTCATGGCGATGACCTTGGCGGCGTCCATCACGCTACCGCCACCTAATGCCACGACGAAGTCGCAGCCTTCGGCATTGGCCAGCTGAGCGCCCTCTTCAACGCTCTCCTTCAAAGGATTGGCCTGAATCTTGTCGTAGATGACAGCCTCAACACCAGCCTGCATGAGCTCGGCCAGCGTGCGGTCGAGATAACCGTTGGCGCGTGTCGACTTACCGTTGCTGATCACCACGAGGGCCTTCTTGCCCGGCATGGCGAGCGTGTGGAGGATGTTCAACTGTCCGGCACCAAAGAATACTTGGGTGGGAATGGGGAACTTGTAACTAAGATTTGTTGTCATTGTTTGTTGATATTTATTTGTTTATCTGGTGCAAAGTTAATCAAAAGTTCCTTATGTGCTACTACCCAAATTGGGGTAATCCTTACGAATTTTCTTGAACATCAATATCATCTTCTCATTTTACTTTCACCTGCCCGCCGGGTCTTGCTTATAGAACGTCCACAAGAGACGTGCGACAAAATAACATTATCAACAACAAAAACTCGAAGATTATGAATACAATGAAACTATGGAGAGCCGGATTGCTTATGATGGCAGCAACGCTGATTTCAGTTCCCTCAATGTCACAGCCCCGTCATCTGCACCATCATCCTGTGGCAGTAGTAAAGGTGGTCACTCCCGCATCAACGCCCAGCAAGTACAGTCAGAATGAGAGAAAGATGATGGCCGTGAATTACCTCAAGAGACACAAATACCTCACCATCAAGAAATACGCAAAGAGAACGGGACTCAGCTTCTCAGCAGCAGAAAATGAGCTCGACGCTTTTGCAAGGGGCAGAAACAATCCCGTCAAACTGGTGATGAGAAAGGGTCAGAAAGTATACACGCTGGCTTAGGCTACAGCGCGCATCAGCAACAGAAACATCATCCATCCTCAATTGATAAGAATCATGAAGAAGTTCATTCAGAAAATAGCAACCTATAGTTTGTCAGCCCTCCTGCTGGTGCCCTTTACCGCCTGCCAGGAAGACGATGCAGAGAACAGCAGAACGACAGAAAACGTCACCGAGGGCGTTTGCTCGGCCACATTACAAGGAGTACAGCAAGTTCCTTTCGCAGAAGCAGATTCAACGGATGTACGAGATTGAGCGCCAGACGATGAGGCGACTACAGGCAAGGGGCGCACGTAGACGTTGATTCATCGATAGTGCCGAATCCGGCAAAAGCGATCAAGCCAATTCTTCCGCATGGAGGGATTGGCTTTTTTGTTGACATGCAAAGGCCGCATCTTTCAGCATAAGGGCATGATGATACACGACTATCGACATTTTTTATTAACTTTGCACGGACTAAGTTATTAGCCTATCCTATCACCCTCAAAACAAAAACTGAACTAAAGATGATGCTATTTAAATACGGTAATCATGAATAGATATGTAGGCCTTTTATTGATTTGTTTATGTTTTGCCCAAGGCAGTTGGGCGAAGCTGCGGCTGCCCCATCTGCTCGGCGACGGCATGGTGTTGCAGCAGCAAACCGATGTGCGCCTGTGGGGATGGGATG
>ONMG01000224.1 GCA_900318855.1 uncultured Prevotella sp. | reverse complement strand
GTGACCGACTCGAACGGACCGATGTAGGCACTGCCTGCATTGGAATATTGTCTGATGAAGCCCGAACGGTACAGGTCGTTCACCTGTCCGAGGAAATGCTCCTCAGTCTTGTTGAAATCCTTCTTTGTGATAAGGGATTCCGGCTTCTCTTCGAGCCAACTGTCACAGGAGGTGAGGGTGAGCCCGGCACAAGCCATTAATACTAATATCTTTTTCATAATGAATGCTCTTTTTGATGGTCCAAAATTAGAATGTAACGTTGCAGCCGATAGTGAACGTGCGTGCCCTCGGATAGGAATAGAAGGTCATGTTCTGTCCGAACTGGCTCGACTGAGAAGTCGACTCAGGGTCGTAACCATTGAACTTGCTGGAGGTGAAGAGAGCCAGGTTGTTGCCACTCACGTAGACGCGGAGGGCCTCAAGACCGATGCTCTTGCACATCGAGCTGTTGAAGGTGTAGCCCAACTGAATCATGTTCAGACGCAGGTAAGAGCCATTGCAAATCCAGCTGGAGTCCACAGTGGTGTCCTGTCCGGCATGACCGGAGTTAGCCAGACGAATCATCTGCTCCATGGTGCCGGGGTTGGTGCCGTCGTAGGCATCGTAGAGAATGTTCTTCAGACCGTTGGTGATACCGAAGCGGTCGTAAGTAGGATGATAGAACTGCTGCATGGTCTGCACGCCCATGACGAACTGCCAGTCCATGGTGAAGTCGAAGCCCTTGTAGTTTAAGGTATTGCTGAAGTCACCTGTCCAGTCGGGCAGACCCTTGCCGAGAATTTCCTTGGTCTCGGAGCGGTGAGGACGTCCCACCTGGCTGAGCTTGCACTTGCCGGCATCATAGTCCTCAGTGGTCCACACACCGTAGCGCTTGTAGCCATAGAAGCTGCCCATGCTCTTGCCGACGCGCAGGATGGCCTCAGAGCCACCTACCCAGCCCAGCATCTCGATGTCCTCGTCGTTCTCGCCGAGGTGCAGAATCTTGTTCTTGTTGTAGTTCATGTTGAGCGACATCTGCCAAGTAAGGTCCTTCGTGCGGATGGGATAGCCCGTAATCATCATGTCGAGACCCTGGTTGCGCACGGAACCTATGTTCTTGTACTGTGTCTGGAATCCCGTAGAGTGGGGAACAGGGCAGTCAAGCAGCAGGTCGGTGGTCTTCTTATTATAATAGGAGATGTCGAAGTTGAGTCGGTTGGCAAAGAGACCCAGCTCGAAGCCAATGTCCCACATAGCGGTCTTCTCCCACTTCAGGTCGAGGTTCTCCATCGAACTCAGATACATGTAGGGAGCACGCTTGCCGTCAAGCAGCAGAGTGCCTGCCGAGGTGCGAGCCAGAGAGTTGTAGGTACCGATTTCGGAGTTACCTGTCAGACCGTAGCTGGTGTGCAGCTTCAGGTTGCTCACCCAGGTGATGGGCTTCATGAAGTCCTCTTCCGATACGATCCAAGCCAGACCGGCAGAGGGGAAGAAGGCGTACTTGTTGTTCTCACCGAACTTCGAAGAACCGTCGTAACGGCCGGTGGCGGTGAGGGAGTAGCGGTCCTTGTAGGTGTAGGCCAGACGCAGGAAGTAAGAGTTCATGCGCCACCTGTCGGCGTTCGAAGAGGGAGCCTCGGGGTTGGTACCCACGGCCATGTTGTTATCCTCGTAGAAGTCGCTCGAGAAGCCTTCGGTCACGACACCGTTGTTGCGTGTGTTCTGCTCCGTCCAGGAGAGACCGAGCATAGCGTTGAAGCGGTGGTCCTTCAGTGTCTTCTGATAGGTGAGGTAGGACTCTTCCTGCCAGTAGAACCTGTTGATATGGCTGTACTCAGCACGGCCGTTAGGCATGGAGATGTTGTTCAGCGTCTTGGCAGCATAGCGGCGGGCATCGATGCCGTGCCAGTCGATACCGAGCTGGGTTTTGAAGTCCAGACCGGGAAGGATATGGAAGGTGAGGGCGGCGTTGCCGAAAATCTGCGTGTTGTAGTAGAGACGCTTCTGCTGCTCAAGAATCATCACGGGGTTCGACATACCCTCGAAGCCGAACCGGTCTGACATGCCGGCAGGAGAGGCCGAGGTGGTGTAGTTGCCGGTGTCAGGCTCACGAAGCGGGAGCCAGGGCAGCATCTCTATCATGGTGCGGCGTGCTTCCTGACCACCACCGAAGGCGTCGGTGAAGCGGCCCCACATGTGGTTCACCATGAGGTTGACACCTGTAGAGAGCCATTTGTAAGGATTGGCGTCGTAGGTCATCTTGGCACTCACACGCTTGTTCCAAGTGTTCTTCATCAGCCCCTGATAGTCGGAGTAGTTGAGGAAAGCACCCATCGACGAGTTCTTGCCACTCTGCTGGATGTTCAGCTGATGGTTGTGCGAGACGGTCGTGCGGGTAGCCTCATCCTGCCAGTCGGTATCGTAGAGCGGATTGCCGTTGGCATCGAAGTAGCGGCTGTCGTTGAACCAGTCGGCACGGTTGAGCGACCAGTTGTAGCCGTTGTATTTGTTCTCGTTCTCCAGACCCTTCATGAAGGCGTCGCACCACTCCTGGGCGTTGAGCACGTCCATCTTGCGGGCCATGGTACCGATGCGGAGCGAGCCCTGATAGCTCACCTTGGTGCCGGTCTCACCCTTGAGACCGCGCTTGGTGGTCACCATGATGACACCGTTGGCACCGCGGGCACCGTAGATGGCGGTAGCCGAAGCGTCCTTGAGTACTTCCATCGATTCGATGTCGTTAGGGTTGACCAGCGCGAAGTTGGTCATCACCACACCGTCGACCACATAGAGCGGGTCGGAGCTGGCATTGATGGTAGACATACCGCGGATAATCACACGGGGTGTCGAGGTGCTCAGGTCGTCAGAGTTGGAGAACACGTTGACACCAGCGGCCTTACCGCGAAGGTTGTCGAGAGCCGAGAAGTTCTGATTCTTTGTCAGTTCTTCGCCCTTGGCCACGGAGATGGAACCTGTGACGTCGCTCTTACGCATGGTACCGTAACCCACAACGACCACCTCGTCAAGCGAGGCATTGTCGGGCTGCAGGGCCACCTTCAGCGTGGCAGCGCCCGTGAGCGTCACCACCTGGTCCTTATATCCGATGAAGGAGATTTGTACTTTATCGCCAGCCTTGGCATTGAGAGTAAACTGACCGTTGAGGTCAGTGGCACCACCGGTCTTATTCGACAGCAACAGAATGCTGGCGCCCGTCACCGGCTCGCCTTGCTCATCAACGACTGTCACTAAAACCTTGTTTTGCTGCTGAACGGCTTCCAGTCCGTTCAACTCAGGATTTCGACTTGCGCTCACCTGTATAGGGGCTAACCCTCCGAGAGCACACATCGCAAGAACCAAAAACGAGCGATGGCTCGGGTTCTTCTGACTTTTAAGATTACTCATAATTGATTTTGTTAAAATCGGTTCACAGGAATGCCTAAAAGGGGGTGTTGGCGATGCAAAAGTAACAACTATTTCCGACTTATTACACATAGCCCTTTCCAATTAACATTTCCTTAACATTAATTATAAGTTCAATCATACACTGCTACCATCCAGCGAAGGCTCATTCTATCTCCTATTCAGATAGATTTCACGGTCACCCAGCTTTTTTTAAACTCTATTCCTATCACATTAACACGAAAGCGGCACAGGGAACGACGTTTCGTTTTTTTAATAAGAAATATTTGGCGCCTTATTAACCCACATTGCAGCTATATGTCAGCTAACCCCCTGATTCCCAGGACTCGTTTTTTTTGAAAGCCGCATTTTGGGTCCACACAAATTTTCTTGTCCTTATCGGAATGTGCCCGACCTTGAGCGTGTCATATATCCGTAATAAATCATCTTCCGGCTCACTGCATTTTCTCACTGAGATCTTTTCACCATTGTCCAGACGGACCGTGCTGGTGGCTACTATCTGCTTGTTCATGACAGG
>ONMG01000180.1 GCA_900318855.1 uncultured Prevotella sp. | reverse complement strand
CCAGTGCGGAGTATCCGTCGACGGCATTGGGGAAGAGTGATATGAAATCGTGGATATGGGCTTGATAGTTCTTCGGTGAGCTTTGCTGTGCCGACATCATCAATGCAAGTACGGCTGACTGCTTGTCGGAAGGCAGCTGTACCCTGATTCCGGTTTGCCTGAGGGCAGGGTCATTGATGGAGAGACTGGCCGGCTGGAAGGAAGCCGGGAAATTGGCATCGGCAGCATAGCTCTCAGTGGTCGAAGTGCTGAGCTTCTCCCATAATCCCATCACCTGGCCGTTGGCGTTGGTTATCGGGCAGGCTTGCTGGTTGTCAGCCGGTACTGAGGGGAACACGTAGTAGGAGTATTTATCCATGAACTTCTCCACCCGGCCCACTTTGACGGCCTTTACATTGGCTTTGTCCACGGCATATCCTACCGCCCAGGCCGAAGCACCGGCTGTGAGCGGCTGCAGTGCAAGCTTGGCCGCAGCAGTGCGGGCATTGACATGGAACTTGCACAGGTCGTAGAGCTCATTGCATCCTGCCATGGTCTCCACTTGATAGCTGTGGCCATCAGCATCGACGACTATGGCGCTGTCGGCTCCGACAAAAGGTGTCCAAGGACTGATGGCCTCTCCATTCGTGGATATGAACACACCGTGAGAGGTGGCTTTAAGTGCTCCTTTGGAGAACGTGGTCAACGAGAACACGGCCTTTGCCACTTGCTTTACGGGTGTGGGTTGGGCCCATGTCGTGAGCACATTCATGGTCAAGGCCACAGCCAGTGTCAGAGTTCTTAGTGTCGAGGGGGTATGCATGGCGGTCCTTACAACAGCCATGCTCATGTGGAATGTTGGAAACTTTCTTTTCATTATGTTTTAGTCTGCAACTCTTCTGTTAGGGTTGCCGTTAATATTTATTGTAAGACAATGAGCTCAGTTCTTAGCAAGGAGCTGTCTTGCGTTCTCAAGAGCTGCTGAGGTAATGTCGGTTCCGCTCAGCATTTGCGCGATTTCTTTCAGTCGCTCGTCGGGCGTCAGTTCCACCATCTTGCTGATGGTGCCATTCTGAGTGTCGTGCTTGCTCACGCGGTAGTGGTACTGCCCGAAGGCTGCTATTTGGGGCAGGTGGGTGATGCTGATGACCTGACGGCCGTCGTGGCCCATCTCCTGCATGATGCGTGCCATCTGCTCTGCAATGCGTCCGCTTACGCCCGTATCAATCTCGTCGAATATAATAGTGGGCAGACTTACGGCACCGCTTATCATGGCTTTCACCGACAGCATCACGCGGGCAATCTCGCCGCCCGACGCCACTTCGCTGATGGGCTGTAGCGGCATTCCCTTGTTGGCTGAGAAAAGAAAATCCACGCAGTCGGCTCCCGTAGGAGTGAGTCCGGCAGGCTTGATGTCGATCTGAAAGCTTACGTTCGGAATGCCGAGGGGGATGAGGCGTGTCTTGAGTTCTTTCTCGATCTTTTCTGCCGACAGCCTGCGTTTTGCTGTGAGCTTCGCTGCCAGTCCGGAGGCTTCTGCTTCGCTGTTTTTGAGCTGTTGCTCCATTTGTTCAATCTCACTATCGCTGCTGTCGATATTGTCGAGTTCCTTTTCGAGTTGGGCTTGCAGTTGGAGGAGGCCGAAGACATCGTCGCACCGGTATTTCTTCTCGAGGTTGTAGATGAGGTCAAGGCGTGCGTTCAGCGTGTCGAGCTGAGCGGGATCGAAATCGATATTCTCCACGTCGCGAGCCACCTCCGAGGCAATGTCGCCCACCTCGATTTCGCTGCTGTCGAGGCGCTGAGCCAGTTCTTTCACCTGGGGGTAGACCTCCTCGATGGAATGGAGGGCTGCTGCGGCCTCGTGCAGCTTACTGGTCACACCGCAGTCTTCATCCCTGAGCACTGAGTCGGCAGTAAAGAGTGCGGCCTTGATTTCCTCGGAGTGTGAGAGCGATGCTGTCTGTGTTTCCAATTCTTCCTGCTCGCCGTCTCTGAGTTGAGCGTCCGATAGCTCCTTGAATTGATATCTGATGAATTCCTCGTTGGTGCGTGTCTGCTCAAGTTCCTTCTTGTAGTCGTCAAGCTTTTTCTTCAGTTCTTTCCATCTGTTGTAGGCACACAGGTAGTTGGAAAGTTCATCATTGTCGTGGGCAATGATGTCAACCACCTGGAGTTGAAAGTCTTGCTCATTGAGCAGTAGGTTCTGATGCTGGGAGTGAATGTCGATGAGCATGCTGCCTAACTCCTTGAGCAATGAGAGCTGTACCGGTGAGTCATTGATGAAGGCACGGCTCTTTCCATTGCTGCCCACCTCTCGCCTCACTATGGTGTCTTCAGGGTCGAAGTCGATGTCGTTGTCGTCGAACACCTGCGTTATGCGGGCTGCGGTAGTAGGTTGTGCGTGCTCTGCTTTCAAACTGAAGTGAGCCTCAATGATGCACTTCTTGGCGTTCTGCCTTACCATTGCGGTGTCGGCTCTATGCCCTAAAAGCAGACCGATAGCACCCAGGATGATGCTTTTACCGGCACCGGTCTCCCCGGTAATGACCGAGAATCCAGGGTGGAAGTTGATGCTTACTTCATCGATGATGGTGAAGTCCTTGATGTAAAGTTGCTTTAGCATAATTCTAACACAAAGTATCGGCTACCTGCTCGCACTTCAGTCTGGAGAGTTGTGAGCCGCAGCATCATAGTGTTGGTTATTCCTTTATCTTGTTCCATGCATTGCTTTGAGCCGCATTGATGCCAAAAAGAATCTCGTACACCTTATCCTTCTCCTTCGGGGTTCCTTTGCCTTGATAGATGTTGGCTATCTCGTCGCGCTTGTAGTCTGTCCAGATGAGTGGCAACTGGCTAAGAGGTTTGTCGGTGTGACATTTCTTCAGGTCTTCCTCTATAGCAGTGGAGATGTTCGTACGTCCTCGTTCGGCATTCGTCGACATTTGGTCGAGCCCGTTGCGGTAGTAGTCGTACTGGAGTTTGCGGAAGTGAGCCATCGCCCCATCAAGATAGTCATTGATGATGGCAAAGCGGTTGCGGTCGTTATCGAATGATTTCCAACCTGTGAAGTTGAGGTTTTGTGCATTGGTAACGAGATTCATGCAGCGTTGAAGCACGTCTTGTCCGGCATTGAGGGCAAACGAGTCGAGGTCCATGCCTATAATGAGATAGGCGTAATAGGCAAACAGAGCCGTGAGCTGATTGTCTACGCTCTCGTCGTTGTATTGCAATTGGTCGAACTGTGCATAGTCGAAGTTGAATTCGTTGTCGGTGTTGCTATACAGGGTTGTATTATAGATGGAGCCGTAGACTGGACGCGAGGCCTGGATTAAGCATCGCGCCGTGAACCGGTTGCTCGATTGGTCGTACTTCGTCACCGTGATATTGAAGGTGCAGGCGATACGCTCATTCTTGCGGAATTGCAGGCTGGTCCACTGTCGTTGGTTTACGAATCGGGTGAGATTGTCCTCCAGGTCCTTGAATACGCTGACGTCGGTGCCTTGAATTTGGGCATGGTTCACCTTGATTCTGGCATTCAGTTCCTGTGCTTCAAGAGTTATTCCACTAAGAAGGCAGGCTACGACGAGGGCAACGTACTTCCACGACATATCTCTTATTTCCTAATGATTATTGAACTCCCTCAGACGGATACGGGTAAGCACTTGCTTGGTGTTTTGGGTAAAGTCGGACATGAGCATCCAGTTGTAATAGCCGGGGTCGCGGCGCAGCACATCAGCCACGGCGCTCCCCTTGTATTTACCAAAGTTGAATACTTCCTTCTTCATCGGCTTGCCATTGTCTCCCATAACGGGCTTTCCTTTGTCGTCGGTCACCTCTTTCCATACGATGCGCCCTGCGAAGTCCACATTGTCGTTCATTTTCGAGAATTCGGCAAGAGCATCCATGTCGTTGGGCAGAGCCCTGCTGGGTTCCTCGGCTTTGGCTGGGTCATATTTGTCGAGTTCGCCTTTTAGCACACAATAAGTGGCCTCGGTGTCCTGGTCGGCCCGGTGCGCCTCGAAGTCGTCCTCCATCTTGTGCCCGCAGTAGAACTTGTAGGCAGCCGCCAGGTTGCGCTGTTCCATCTTATGAAAGATGGTTTGGGCATCGATGAGGCGGCATTTGGTAAAGTCGAAGTCGATGCCGGCTCGCAGAAATTCTTCGGCCAGCAAGGGCACATCGAAGTGGTTGCTGTTGAATCCGGCAAAGTCGCATCCCTGAAAGGCCGCGTTCAGCTTGGGAGCCATTTCCTTGAACGTCGGCTTGTCCTGCACGTCGGCATCGTGGATACCGGTCAGTTCTGTCACTTCCTTCGGTATCGGTTTACCCGGGTTGACGAGCTCATTGCCTCGTTCTTCGTGACCATCGGGGTAGACCTTGATATATGAGATTTGAATTATCCGGTCTTTGACAAGATCGAGTCCTGTAGCCTCCAAGTCGAAGATAATGAGAGGCCTCTTTAGGTTGAGTTTCATCTATCGGCCTCCTTGCTTAGTCATTGAGCAACATAGGCATGATGAGCATCACCACATCGCCCCCGTCCGTCTGGACCGAAGGCTTGACAATACCTGCACGGCTGGGGTCGGCCAGCAGAATGGTCACTTCGTCACTGACAAGGTTGGAGAGTATTTCGGTCAGGGCGCTACCCTTGAAACCGATATCCATGGGTTGTCCTTGATATTCACAGTTGACCGACTCAACAGCGCTGGTGTTGAACTCCAAGTCCTCTGAGGATAACTTTAAGCTGCCGTTGGTTATATGGAAGCGGATAAGCTGGGTGCTGACAGTAGCGAAAGGAAGCACACGGCGGATGGCACCGAGGAGTGACAGCCGATCAATGGTGAGCTGGCAGGGGTTATCCTCGGGAATCACGGAGTTGTAGTTCGGGTATTTCCCCTCGATGAGCCGGCATAGCAGCATTCCGTCGGGATAGCGCACCTCGGCACTGCGCGAATCGAATTTGATGACCACATCGCCACTATCTTTAGTAAGCACCGTACGCAACAGCGTTGCCGGCTTCTTCGGCAGTACAAATGATGCAGGTACTTCGCTCTTGATGTTGAAGTTGCGGTTCCTCACCAGTTTGTGACCATCGCTGGCTACGATGGCTAGGCATTCAGGTGTAAGGTCGAAGTAGATACCGTTCATTACAGGCCTTAATTCGTCTTGAGCCGTAGCGAAGAGTGACCTCGAGATACTTTCGTTGAGAATCCCGCCGTCAATGGTGATTACTGTAGAACCATCGGGTACCGACTGGAAGCGGGGATAAGCTTCGGCACTCTGTGCCGTAAAGTTGTAGACTCCATTCTGGTAGCCTATCTTGATGCTGAAATCATCAGTGTTGACCTCGAAATAGAGGGGTTGGTCGGCCAGTTCCTTAACGGAATCGAGAATCGTGCGGTTAGGCACACAGAAACTACCCTCACCATCGACTTCGTCAAGGGTAAGTGCTGTTTTCATCACATTCTCGTTGTCGCTTGCCGTTATGCTCAACTGGTTGTCGCTGACCTCAAAAAGGAAGCAATCCAGTATGGCCAGTGAGTTCTTGCTGCTTATCACTTTGGATAGTGTCTGCAAGCGGTTATTGAGCGTGCTGCTTGAAATGGTAAATTTCATTAGTTATCGTATTATAGTTTGACTTATCGTTTTTCTAACCGCAAAAATACAAAATCTCTACGTGAGCGCAAAAAAAAGAGGGAGAAATGTTTCGTATTCTGAACAATTTTACTAATTTCGCATCGTTAGAGAATAAACACACTAATAATAGGTAATAATGGAATTACAAGGTAAAGTAATCGCAGTGCTGCCAGAACGTGGAGGCGTGTCATCCCGTACTGGCTCCGAATGGAAGGCACAGAGTTTTGTCATCGAAACCCATGAGCAGTATCCGCATAAGATGGTGTTCGACGTCTTTGGGGCCGACCGTCTCAGGCAGTTCAATATTCAGGTGGGAGAAGAAATCGACGTGCAGTTCGATATTGATGCCCATGAGTACAACGGACGTTGGTTCAATAACATACGGGCTTTTGCTGTGAGTAAGCTCAGTCCTGAGCAAGTGGCACAGGTTGCTGCCCAGTCCGGTGCTCAAGCTTATGGAGCAGCGCCGTCGGCAGCACCTCAGTATGGTGCTCCTCAGGCAGCTCCTACACCTCAGGCAGCCAATCCTCAGGCTACGGATTCTTTCCCTCCGGCAGACGATTCTGCCTCGGGTAATGAGGATGACCTGCCATTCTAAATCGTTATTGCACTTTCAAACAAAAAGAGCCCCGTACAAACTTGTACGGGGCTCTTTTTGAAACTGCCGGCATGGATAGTTCGAATCCAGCTGGGGTTGCTCGTAGGGACGAAGCGATGTAGGGATGCCGGGGTAAACCCTACATCTGCTCTGTTGTGGGCTGCACGGCGCCTTACTTAATGTTAGGTTCTTCAAGTCCGTAACCGCCTTGCTTGTCGATGACCTTCAAGTAGAGGCCCAGCAGGAAGGCAATGACACCTAATCCTACGAAAACGAGCATGGGCACCGTATAGTCGTATTTCAACGGGTCGGTGACGTTGGGGTTGCAGGCATGAAGTACACTTCCGATAATCATCGGGAAGGCATATAGACCGATGTTCTGAATCCAGAATATCAGCGCATAGGCCGAGCCCAGAAGCTTCTTGTCGATGAGCTTAGGCACCGAAGGCCATAGAGCTGCGGGTACAAGCGAGAAGCTGATACCCAGGATGATGATGGCAGCCAGCGTGATG
>ONMG01000173.1 GCA_900318855.1 uncultured Prevotella sp. | reverse complement strand
GGCCTTTTGCTCCCGCTTCCAGTCGATGCCGAAGGGCGGATTGCTGATGGCATACTGGAAGGTGTAGCCCTTGAACTGGTCGTCGGAAAGGGTGTCACCGAACCTCATGTTGTTGGGGTCGCCGCCTCTGATCATCATGTCGGCTTTGGCAATAGCGAATGTTGAGGGGTTGAACTCCTGGCCGAAGCAGGTGACTTCAATATCCTCGTTCAGATCGTGGATGCGTTCCTCCATGCAGGAGAGCATCTGGCTGGTGCCCATGGTCATATCGTAAACGGTGACGTTGCCTGTGCCCGACAGGTCTGCGTCAGACAACAGAAGATCCGTCATGAGGTAGATAATGTCACGGCTGGTGAAGTGGGCCCCGGCTTCCTCTCCGAAGGATTCGGAGAACCGGCGCACCAGGTCCTCGAAGATATACCCACAGTCCACGGCGCTGATCTTGTCCGGGCCGAGATACCCCTTGGGGGAGGCAAACTCTTTGATGGTCAGGTAGAGGGCCCCGCTCTCGATTATGCGCTTTAATACGCTTTCAAAATCAAACTTTGCCAAAATATCCTGGACATTGGGAGAAAACCCGGCCAGGTAATCCCGGAAATTGGCCTCGATGTTTTCCGGATCAGCCAGCAACTTTTCGAAGGTGAACTTGCTGGTGTTGTAGAACTGATACCCGGAAGCCCTTGTCAGGAAGCCATCGATTACAGCCAGATTCTTGACCTTAGCGTAGGTATCTTGTACGGCCTGCCATGTCGGTAAGAGGCAGTCATGGAACCGCTTGATCACAGTCATGGGGAGGATCACCAGCCCATACTCATGCGGCTTGAAGTATCCGAACAGATGGTTCGCCACATTCCAGATCACGGTTGCTTTGTCGCTGATATTTGTTCCTACAGCGGTGATTTTATCATTTGGCATAGTACATCCTCTCCTTGCAGAAGTACACTTCCAGTATTACGGTAATGATTATACCAGTTTCCATCATTTCGTCAAGAAAAATCACGTTATTTCAGGTCTTTTCTGGCTAAAATGTTCAAGCTGAGTGCCCCCCTTCCACGGGTGCCCCAACTTAACAACTTCTTCGTAACTTGGCTGAAAAGAGTGAAGTCGCCGTCAATGATATGCTACGCCCCTAAGTAGACCACATAAATATCCAAAGTCCACTTAAGCAGGTTATTGTTGGCCCACCTGGGACACCATAAATTATACCCCGCTGGCAGATACCCGGCAGGGAATTTTGTTTACAGTCATGTCAGATTATGGTATCATGTAGGTGTACCTGCCGAGTGGCATCATTACAATTTTGAGGAGGATTGTAGAGACATGAGGATTTGGAAAAGAGGCATACCGCTACTACTACTCGCAATGCTGACAATCGCTGTCGCCACGGGCTGCGAGGGAGCGACGGCACAGATCGGAGGATCGGAGGAAGAAGAAATCCACTATGCGGATCAAGACTTTATTAAGGACCTAGGCAAGGGACTTGAGGCTCGGTGGACCCTGAACGAAAAATATGACGCTGAGGACGGAGACACAGTCAATGTCGAACACCGAAAAGAATACATTCAAGCTGAGATAGACGCAATTTCCAAGTACGAGAACGAAACATTTGAGGATAGCGTATTAAAGGAGAAGGTGTTATCCTATATCAATGCGCTAAAGCAATCCCAGGAAGCCCTGAAATATGCCAATGCCGACTTCGAGAGATATGCCACTGAATGGGAAAAGGCATATAACCAAAGAGCAAAACTGTTAGAGGATTTCGTTTCCGACTATGAACTTACCGTTTCTGATAAGTATCAGTCCATCCTAGACGACTTCATGGTGACTTCCCAGATCACCAAGGAAAGTGAAGCGCTCGAAGACGCTCTGGATCAGATGGCAAAAGGCATTACCTTTGAGATGGTAAGCAACGAGTACGGGTACAAGACCTATCACGCAATCGTGGAAAATACCACCGGCAAGGACCTTGGGAACACACAATTCACAATCAATCTCCTTGATGCTGACGGTGTAATCGTTGAGACGACTTATTACAGCGTTGATAACTACAAAGCCGGACAAAAAGCAAAAGTTGAGATTTATACAGACAAAGATTTTGCCTCGACAGAGGTCACGATTGATACATTCTGAGCCTAATTCTAAAGCACCGCTTCAAATAAGAGGCGGTGCTTTCCTTCTATATGCTAGACTAGGAGCGCGCTTCATATTTTTACAGTATAGGGCAGAATGTTCTGATTAGCTTCGTCTCTGAAAAGGAGAAGCTACCGTCGACCGACAGCAGCTTCTCCCAATCAGATTGCGAATTTGGTCAACGACTCCGCAAGGGCTTCCGCCTTGTATGGCTCACCGGCTGAAAGAAAGGCATTCCTCCATTCGTTCAGGCAGGATCGAATCATCCGCAGCTC
>ONMG01000076.1 GCA_900318855.1 uncultured Prevotella sp. | reverse complement strand
TGTCCGAGGTGATCGACATCAGCATAAATGAAATCCTCCTTTTCAGCGATGGATAGCACCTCATTGCCATCAGCCTTGGTAAGGAATTCTCCCTCCTGATTGAGCAACTTCAATGCATTCCAGTGACGGGGATTATGGCTTGCCGTGATGATGATGCCTCCGGCAGAGTGCGACATACGGACAGCCAGTTCGGTAGTGGGGGTCGTTGCCAAACCGATATTGATAACGTCGTAGCCCATGCCCATAAGCGTGCCACAAACCACATTCTTCACCATCTCTCCGGAGATACGTGCATCGCGGCCCACGACAATGCTGTTGCTTTCTGATTTACCGCTACGACGAATGAACGTTGCGTAGGCAGAAGTGAATTTTACGATATCAAGGGGATTCAGCGTGTCACCGGTATGGCCTCCTATAGTACCACGAATACCGGAAATAGACTTGATGAGTGTCATATGATAAACTTACTTGACAGGTTAGGCTCCATATCAACAGAGCCTATAAGATTATTGTTATCGGCCTCTTTGGAAGGTAAGCGTGTAGAGACACGGATACACCGACTGAGAAGCATACGACTGTCCCTGAGAGGAGGGCACAATCAACTTCACTTTGGCAATCTCGTCGGTTACTTCCGACGGATAGCAGAGATTCACATAGCTCAGGGGCACCAACCATCCCGAAGGAACCGAAGTGCTGCCGTAGACATTCTCCATCAGACTCTTCCCCGAAATGAAGGAAGCCGTAAACGTGCCTGAGGTGTTCTTGACGGTCATCTTATCCACAATCGAAGAATAATAGAGGATATCATTAGTGAGCTGCAGTGAATCGGTAAGCATGTTATACTCAGAGAATCTCACAAGCACATTGGCTGTCTCGCCATCCTTCAGCTTCTGCCCGCTTCCTTTGCGGATAATCTGCATATAGACTCCGGAGCTCTCAAACAAGACATACTCGTTCTTCGAAACATCCGTCATGGAGTCCTGGCTGAAGAAATTCGCTTCAGAGATGACATTGACTGCTGAGTCGGCAATGAATTTATTAATAGCGCTGCGCTCCCTCTTCTTCTGATCGGCGTAGGTCTCATTGTCATTGCACGAAGCGAAGACAACGAGCATTATCAATGCCGTGGTAAGAGCTAAAGCAATCTTTCTCATATATGAATAATAGTATTTTACTGATTCTCTGCAAAGTTACAGCAATCCACTTGAACTGCAAAAGGAAATGGCCTAAAGTATGGCAACGTTAGGTAAAAAACGTGAAAAGCCCCCGTTTGCCATAGTCCCTTGATTCTACAGAACAACATTCTTAGCCCTTAAGCCTGTCGGCATAGTGTGCGAACGCCTCTCTTACAACCTTTTCAGCTTCCTCCATACTGCAATTGAGGTGTCCCCCACTGGCATTCAGATGTCCTCCTCCATTGAAGAACAGTCCGGCCATTTCATTGCAAGGGAAATCGTCGACCGAGCGAAGACTCACCCAAATCGTGTTGTCCCTACGATCGTCCTCACGCATCGAAATCGACAGTTTCATGCCCTTAATGCGCAGAGGCTCATTGACAAGACCTTCGGCATCACCCTTGATAAAGTGAAAATGCTGCATATCCTGACGTGTAATCGTAAAGTAGGAAGCATGGAGCTCCTCAAAGACATTGAGCTTCTGGTACATAATGTAACCGCGAAGACGAATGGCCCACTGGCTGTAGTTGTTGAACACGTAGCGGTAGATTTTATCCTTGTCAATGCCCTTCGACAACAACTGCCCGATTATAAAGTAAATTTCGGGTCGCGTAGAGTTGAAAGTGAAGCCACCGGTATCGGTCATCATTCCGCAATATAATTGAACGGCAAGCGCCTTGTCCATCTTCTCGAATCCTCCCAATTGCCAGATGAGCCGGAAAATCATCTCGGCTGTCGAGCTCATGCCGGGACGGGAAACCAGCAGTGCCGACACAATCTTGGGCGAGATATGATGGTCAACAGTGCTAATGTCAGCTTTAGCCTGCCGAAGAAGCTCACTCATATTTTCTACCCGCTCGTACTCGGCAAAGTCCAGGCAGAAGATTAGATCGGCCTTGTCGAAGGCTTCCTTCACCTTGTCAGGATGCTTGTCGAATCGCACCAAGGTGTGAGAATCGGGAAGCCATTTCAAGAAATCGGGGAAGGCATCAGGAATGATGGCTGTGACATCCTTGCCACACTGCTCCCTCAAAAACTTGGACCATCCCAGGCACGATGACAATGCGTCGCCGTCGGGGCTCTTATGTCCGCAAACCACAATATGCTGCGCCTCGGCTATATATTGCCGAAGGCACTTTTCTTCTTCTGCGTCGAGTAAATTCATATCCATAGTACCTGCAAAGGTAATGAAAAAGATATGAACAGCAAAAGGAAGAAAAAGCTTTTTGAAAAATCAAAGAAGAATTGTCCAATAGTGCAGCTTACCGGCTCGGAGATGGGTACAGAAGGAATCGGTCAGCCACCCATCCCGTAAAAGGCAACCGACCCGCCAGTGATGTACACTGTCGGGTCGGTTAAGATCATAAGTTTAGAAAAGCTTGTTGGGGTAGACACCCTCATCAACAAGTTGCTTAATCTTTGCCACCACACTGGGGCGGTCGGCAGCATAAGTGACACCGAACCACTTGCTTGTGGTGTCAAGCACTTCGCATGTGGCCTTTCCTGTCTTAATCAGCTTGTCGACAACCCAAGGGATGAGATATTCGGCCTTAGGATTGGCCTTAGTCGAAGGCTCATCCAGGAACTCCTTGAAGTACTGGTCACTGTATTCGAAATAATCGGGAGTGAATCCCCAAACATTCATGCTCACAGGGTTATTTTCAGGGATGGCCACCCAGTTGCCCTGCTCATCCTTGAACTCCACCTTGCCGTCGGGCTTGCGCTCAATCTCCTTCCGCTCCACGCAGGAAGTAAGATGATTGGCCTCATCCTTGGTGCAGACGCCACGCGATACCGTGCCATTGTCGGAGAGCGTGTTGCTGACACGGAATCCTACCATGGCATAGCAACCCTTGCTTCCCTCGGGCAGACTGGACAGATACTTGCCAATAACCTGGAAGCAATCACGATTATAGAAGTCATCACAATTGATGACACAGAAAGGTTCCTTGATGACATCCTTGGCCATCATTACGGCATGATTCGTTCCCCAAGGCTTGGTGCGGTCTGCAGGGACGGTGTAGCCCTCAGGAAGTTTGTCAAGGCTTTGGAAGACTAGTTCGCAAGGCACATGTCCCTCATATTTTGCGAGAATCTTGGTGCGGAACTCTTCTTCGAAGTCCTTACGAATCACCCACACGATCTTGCCGAAACCGGCATGAATGGCGTCGTAGATGGAATAGTCCATAATCGTTTCTCCGTTGGGGCCCAGCCCGTCGAGTTGCTTCAAGCCTCCATAGCGGCTTCCCATGCCGGCAGCGAGGAGTAATAAAGTTGGTTTCATAATTCGTTTATCTTTAAGTTGGATGTTGCTTTGGTTATGCAAAAGTAATCAATTTCCAAGACATCGGCGCACCTCAACCTTTAAATATTGATAAATCAGAAGGGATAGCCTATGGCCAGGTGGATGCTTTGCCCGTCACGGAATGTAGGGATGTTATAAAATCCCGACCTGCCCGTATCATAGGGGACATGGAGCCCAATACCCCAATCAACGCGGATGACGAAAAGATCGATGTCGTAGCGCAGGCCCACTCCCGTTCCATAGGCCAGCTCACGAAGAAAGTTCTTAGCCTGGAATTTACCCTGCGGCCGGGCCTCATCATTGCGCAGTCCCCAAACATTGCCAGCATCCAGAAAAACGGCACCATAAAGCTTGCCGAAGAGCCGCGGACGATATTCCAGGTTGGCCTGGAACTTCACGTCGCCTGTCTGTTCTACATACGACATACGGGAATTCTTGGGTACATACTTACCTGGACCTATACTTCTGACATTGAAAGCCCGGATGCTGTTGGCACCACCCACATAGAATTGTTCATAGTAGGGAGCCGACTGAGAGTTGCCGTAGCTTGCCACGACACCGGCACTCAGATGACCGACCAAGCTGCTGTACTCCGACAGTTTCCAATACTTCACGAAATCGGTTTCGAGCTTAACGAACTGGGCATAAGGGTTCTTAAACATCTTCTTATTCCTCTCGCCCCACTTATGTCCGCCCACAAGATAGCCCAAAGTAACAAGATTGCCACTCTCACTCACTTGTGCTGACCAGGTGATGGGATTTCGAAGTTCAGCCGCACTCTGATACTGATAAGTATAAGTCATCTTCGGCACGAACTGGTCCTGCATCGAAATCTTCAGATAAGGGTTATCGGCAATGAGACTGACAAACTTATCAGTCTGCTTGTTCATGTACTCATAGGTGAGGATGAGAGGGCTGAAGGAATGATGCGATTGGCCGGAGGTCCACCAGTCGTAAGTCAGCTCACCGGAAACGACATGCCGCCGAAAATAGCCGGCCCTGTTGAGAATATTCGAAGAGGCCTTGATCGTGGTGGTCGGAACATAGAAGAACTGCTTCGGCCGACGCAACCGCAGTGTATCGACTTTGCGGAAGCTCTGGAACAGATTCCGTGGGGTGAGGAGTCGTGGAAGCACTAATGCCACATCGCCTCCCACTTCGTAAGAATTGACACCCGAGCTGCTGCCCTCGGCATTATGACCAGTTTGGAACTCATAGGAGCCATGGAGATTGATATCGAGCTTCTCGCCACCTTTAAAGGCGTTACGCTTAGTGAATCCCAATACGGCCTCGGGGCCCAAGCGTCCTGACGTCTTGCCCTTGGCATTGGCTTCCACATACAAGTCGTAAGGCTTGTCGAACACCAAGTCAAGACGCATGTTGAGCGTATCACAGTTTTGAGTGCTGTCGGTAGGTGTGAACTGCAAGCCATAATAACTGAAAAGACCCGTGCTCTGAAGTCCCTTCTCGGTCTCCGTCTCATTTTCGGCCTTATAGAGGGCACCCGGACGCAATTTCAAGTTCCTGAACACCACACCGAAGCGGAGCGGCGGTTTCTTTCCATTGAAGTGAGCGAAGACTAAACGCCGCCCGAAAGTGTTACGTAACGTGTCGGTGAAGTCACGACGGAAATTGATATCGATTCGGCCAACATACCACTTCTTATATACTTTGGCATCCAGACTGTCGCCCATGAGCAACCGCAGATTCACCTTACCCCTGGTACTGAGCGTATCAGCCATATAGGAAGCATAACCGGAACGATAGAAGTAGTAGCCATTGTTTCTGAACAGTGAGGCCAGCCGACGACGCTCAGAATCGAGGTCTGGCACACTGAAGGCTGACCCTCTGTGTAATATTGCCTTAGAGGCGGAAAAACGAATCAGGCTGTCGGCAAAGGATGGGAAATTCAGATAGCTGACGGTATCAATGGTCCAAAGATGCCCCATATCCACGGTATAGGCTATCTTACCTTTCTTCGGATTATGACCTGTGACATTCTGATAGCTAACCTTACCATTAAAATATCCATATTTCTTGAGCTGTGACTGTGCCACGGAGGCGCGCAACGCAGGATTCACCTCGCTCATCAATTTTGGCTTCGTACCGAAAGCACGCACAAACCACCGCGAGATGGAGCTGCTGTCCTGCGAGAATGCGTTCCAAATCCAAAGTTTTATAGGGAATGGATTACGGTAGTAACTACTGCCGAACAGCGATGCATTGGGAGCAGTGGCAAGTACATTCTCAATTTCCACCTTCGTCGCTTCAGCATAGTGGCCAGGTTCATAATTAGTATAGCTAATTTTCTTAAGTCCGGAGAACAGCTGCTCGCCTTCCGGAAGAGCACTGGTTGACGAGCAACCGCTGAGGATGACGGCACTTAAGACGACAGGGAGAAATATTTTGAGACCGTTCATTTTCTTGCTTTTAAGTTAAGCGTATCCCGCTTACTACTGACAGGCGGCAGATCAACATCGCTCTTGAAACGGAAAATATCATTAAAATGACGGAGCTTGCGCTTCCAGACAAAACCCGCTCCATATTCGCCGACCTGTCCCTCCAGCCAATCGTAGACATTATTATTGTAGAAGAGCTTCAAATATTTGCTGGAATGCTGGTCAAGGCGATATTCGAACTGCACATTATCGAAAAAGGTGTTATTCTGGTTCCGCTCCAGCTCCGCACCTGTTGACACCTTTCCACCTATTATTATATTAAGCCGGTTGTTGAGGACACGCTTCGAGAACCTGAAGTTGTAATCGGTGTGCATAGCACCGTTGGCATTAACCGAATTATCAACACTCATGCCGAGATTGAGGCCCATGGAACGCATGGCCGCACCTGCAATGTTGTTGATTTCGTTCTGAAGGAAGGAGCTCAGCGCGCTGTTCATGGAGAACGACTTCGTGTTGCCATCGGTGAGATACATCCCAGAAGCCAGCATGGCGATAGCCACTTTGCCACGTCCCTCCTCCGACATCGTGTTGAGCTCATCCTGGATAGTAAGGTCGTTAGGAGCTTCAATGATGAAGAGAATGCCAGGATTGCTAAGTGTCTTCGACATCTTCACACCACATTTAAAATCCACCGACCTGCCGTTGCCAGAGCCTTCGTCAACCATGGCCTTCACGTTTTCTGTGGCTGTGATACTGAGCAGTGGATTCATCGGATCGCCGCTGAACTCCAAATAGCTTCCCTCCTGAATGCTGAAAGTCTTCAGAGGAATGATGGGCAGGGCATACTTCATCTCTCCGTTGTTCAGTGTGTATCGGCCGGTGAGTCGAAGACCGTCATTAATGTCGTAGCTCATCCTGAGATTTCCGCCTCCCATCAGGTCGATGTAGTTGGAATGATCAGCATTGAGCATACACATGATACGTGCCCCCTCGTCGATGTTCACCATCATCTGCATGTTGAACCCGGTCAGAGGCGGACGGGCGACATCCCGCACAGTGGCCGTATCGCGGAAATCCGCGAATTTGACGATTTCATTGAGCTGATTATCAGTCGTGAGGATAGCGTCGCGCATGACATACGTCATATCGGTCGAACCCAGTACGTCCAGGCGCCCCAGCATTTTCAGATTATCCACGGGTCCTTGCATCGTACCGAAGAAATTCACGTAGGTCTTGCCGTAGGTCTCTGAGCGTGGGGTCTCCTTCGAATCAATGAGCAGGAAATTCCGGGCTTGCATCTTCACGTTAAGCATCATGCGGTCAAGATTAGAGAAGTCGAACGCCCCCGACACATCAAGCGGACTGTCGTTGTTGGCGAACATCTCGAAATTCTCGAATAGCAGTTTGCTTCCCTTTATCGTGATGGGGTCGTTGGCAAAGCGCATTTCCACACCATAAGGTTGACTGAAGATGTAAGAAGAATCAAGGTAGACTTCACCATCCACTTCCGGCCGGTCAAGCTTGCCCTTAACGGAGAGCGTTCCATCACCATAGCCTCTGAATCCGAAAAGCTGCATGGGGATAAAACCATTGATCATCCCTAAAGGAAATTCATCCATCGACAGTTTGGCGTCAAGCACTTCATCTTTCGAATACGTGCCGTCGATGGCCCCCACTTCCTTGCCGTCACTCATGATGATGCCACTCACCTTATGGCCTCCATCAGAAAGCGGCATATAGACGAAATCGGTGCTCACATCTCCCATGGGACACTTCTGGTAAGCCATATTGTCGACACTCACTGACGACGAAATGCTGGTCGACTGCTCCGTCTGGATGAGGTGGAAATCACCATTCATTATCCCCGACACCTCTGGCATGTAAGGTATCACCGACAGCACCTTTTCCAAGTCGAACCGATTAAGGCTTACGGTGATGTCCTGGAGTGCCTCCTTGTCGTCGTCATCGGAGTAGATCTTCACGCCCGTGCCATCACTGGCCGTGAGCTCCATATCGGCTGAGACGCGTTTATCGTTGCCTAAGAAGACAAAATTGCTATCATTAACGTGGAACTTCTTGTAACCCAATATGGGGTCAGCACCGGTGAAACTGCATCTGATACCGCCTTTTTCCATCTGCGCATTGAGTCCTGCTGCTATCCCGAGACGATTGCGTCCATCATAGAGACGCGATGTCAGATAGGCGCCATTGTCCTTGATTCCGCCATCGAATAAAGCATTGAAAATATATTGTGGGTTCCTGCTGTTGTTGCGCACCTGTCCATGGTAGGTTATCTTGCCATCGGCCGAGGCCAGATACAGACGCAGCGTGTCAAGCTGCATACTGTCCCGAGTAAGCGAGTCGATCTTCAGGTAGCCATTGAGTCCGGAAGTCTTAGAGGACGCGAGATCGATATTGGCCTCCTTGAAGCAATAACCATATTTATGAAGCATGCGCACAAAAAAATTGTCTCTTCCACTGGTCAGATAGAGGTGACACAGGGGCAGACGTTCCCTGAGGCGTTCCTGGTCGATGTAGCGTTCCTTCCACTGCTTCTGGAGCTCAGCCGTGAAATTGGAGCCCAGCTTTAAGAGCTGACGGTAGCCGCCTTGGGCATCGAGCCTCAGATGGAAGTCACCACAGTCGACCACGGCATGTGTCGTGTCACGCCGTGTAAGCACGTCCATCACCACATCTTCCGGCCTATAATTGACACCTTTCTGACGCACCGTAATATCACTCACCAGCCCCTGCACCTTATAAAGGTTACGGAGATCGGAAGCCAGGTCAACGTGTCCGCAGAAGGATGCCACTACATCATCTTGAGTGAGGCGCAGTCCATAGAGGTCAGCCTTTTGCAAGTCACAACCCACAGTAGCCCTCAAGATTCGCTTGGAAGCAAGGGCATCGAGCGTAATAAGCCCCATGAGCAAAGGATTCTTACTATTGATAGCTGCATGGATATGCCCATTCTTGACGGAAGTACCAGCTGTGATGTTGTCGAGGTTGTAACTACCGTAACTGAAATGCTTCACGTTGACCGAGGCTTTGACCAACGTGCGGGGCGAGAGGATATCCGTACCCCACCCGGAGATATTGACATCGCCCGTCAGAGGATGTAATCCCTTCTGGGTAAGAAAATTTTGCAGAGGCAGCCGGGATGCCTGAAGATTTGCTTTATAAGCCATGACACCCCTATTAAAGTTCACATTGCCAGCCAGGCTTCCTCCTCCCTGACGAGCTCTGAAGGTGGCACTATAACGAGGTCCGTCAACAGCGAAACGGCCTTTAACAGCAATACCTGAAGGAATTCTAACAGTAGCCCTGACATTCTTGCTGAGCAAAGGATACACACAACTAAGATTGTAGGCATGAGCATCCAACACGGCCTTGGCTTCTAAATGCTTGGCATCGGCAGGGTTCACAACATGTCCCTCTCCCCTCAGGTCGAACACGGTAGGAATGGAAATTCTAAGCTGCCGGAAGTCCATTCGCTGCAGATTGCCTTTTAGCGTTCCCTGTGCCACGACAGGCAGGTTGGGCCAAGCGCTCCGATAAGCAGACGGCAGATGAGGCACAAACAACAGCAAGTCGCGTTTGCCCAGCGAGGCCTTAAAGTCGGAATGAAATTTACCGGGCTGATTCTCGGCGAAGGCATTTCTGTCCATGACCAAGTTTCCTCTCAGCGAAGTATTAGGAGTGTTGAGTGCCAGGCCCCTGACAGCCAGCCTCAGCGAATCCATGGCAATGCTGCCGCAGAGGCCATTAAGACGCAATCCGCTCTTCTCACTGAACGACAGCTGCCTCAAAGCCAGCCTCACTGTGGGCGAACAGAAATAGAAGGAATCGGCCATGAGGCTGACATTATTCAGTGCCACGTGGTTGTAATCAAATCCCGGGGAGAATATCCGGAAATTATTGTCATAGCGCAGCTTGCCCCCGCGCCATTCTATACGGCGAGCCTGGTAGACACTTTTACCGAGATCCAAAAAGAGCTGACTAACCTTGGCGTTATCAAAAAAAGTGTTGACAGCCAGGGTGTCGCCCGGCATATGGAGATGGAAGTCTACGCTGTCGAGATCGACAAGCTTAGCCTTAATCTGCCAAAAGTTAGTGCTGGGCGTAGTATCCTTTTTGACCGTATCGCTGAGCTCGATGCTCAGCCACCCCCGTCCCAATCCTACGGATCCTATATCAGCCAAAGAGTTCTTCCAGTTTATGCTACTTCTCCCTGCCACCGACAAGTTGGCCAGATTTCCTCTGATTCTTGCTTGATGGATGAAATCGGAGGTATTGACTTTCATGTCGTGGAAGGCTATCGATTTCACGTCCACCCGGCTCTGAATGAGAGGCAGCAGCTTAATATCGACAACCGACTTTCTGATGTCAGCGATAGTGTCTCTCACTTGAGGCAACGAGTCGTTCTGCTTTATCACCTTTATACCGTCGACTCCAAGATTCAGCGGGAACTCCAGGTTGACATGCGCAACGCTGATTTCCATTCCCGTCTTGGCGGAGGCATAAGAGGTCACCTTCCCTACGGCCCAGTTCTGAAATGGAGGAAAATAGAACAGCAGGAAGAACAAGAGAAATAAGACGACAGGAGTCAGAACGACGATTCCTGCAGCCTTAATCGCTTTCTTATGTTTAAAACCAGTCACTTAGGCAGCAATATTCAATATAGTTCACACTACCGCAAGGCACAGCACTACGTCCTTCCTATTGCGGCAATCTAATAAGCACTGCAAAGTAACTAAATTCTTGGAAATAAAAAGCACAAAGAGGGCAAAAAAAGCTATGCTTGCTTCATTTTCCCATGTTGGCGACCATCTTCTGCCACAAAGGGTCGGCAGGAAGTGGCGATTCCACCACAATTTGCTTATGCGATACGGGATGCTCAAACTCCACTTTGTGCGACAGCAAGGAAATGCCGCCGTCGGGGTTGCTTCGCTCTGCACCATATTTCAAATCGCCCTTTATCGGGCAACCGATATGCGACAGCTGGCATCTGATTTGGTGATGCCGACCCGTAAGCAGGCGAATCTCCAGCATCGTATAGTAATCCGAATGCGATACGATTCGATACTTCAGAATGGATTTCTTGCTCTCGGGCACCTTATGGTCGTAAGCGAAGGCCTTGTTAATGCGCTCATTCCTCACCAGCCAGTCGGTGAGAGTCGCCTCCGGCAGAACCGGAACGTTACGGGTGATAGCCCAGTAAGTTTTGTGAATCTGACCATTGCGAAACATATCGTTCAAACGGCTAAGGGCTTTCGATGTCTTGGCAAACATAACGAGCCCGGCCACCGGACGGTCAAGCCGATGAGTGACGCCCAAGAACACATTGCCGGGCTTGGCGTATTTCTCTTTCAGATAAGCCTTCACGGTCTCTGAAAGGGGGATATCACCGCTTTTGTCAGCCTGCACGATCTCACCGCTTTGCTTGAAAACGATGATGATATGATTATCCTCGTAGACGACTTGCATGGTTACAGATACAGATATTGGGAAATATTCAAACAACCGTTGCCCTACCCTTCGCAATGCTGTCAGCCTCGTCGGTGAAGCATGCTTAAAGGCAGGGCAACGATGTGATTACATATTCATACCGCCATCAACCTGAATGACCTGACCGGTAACATAGCTGGAGAGGTCAGAGGCTAGGAATGTGGCCACATTTGCAATGTCCTCCACCTTTCCTGCACGGCGCAACGGAATGTTCTGAATCCACTGCTTGCGGATATCCTCAGGAAGCGCCTGCGTCATAGCGGTGTCGATAAAGCCCGGAGCGATGGCATTGGCACGAATGCCGCGGCGACCGATTTCCTGTCCGATGCTCTTGGCCAAAGCTATGAGACCAGCCTTAGAAGCTGCATAGTTGCACTGACCGGCATTGCCATGGACACCCACAACCGAAGCCATATTAATGATGGAACCGCTACGCTGGTGCATCATTATAGGAGTTATGGCATGGATGAAATTGAAGGCACTCTTCAGGTTTACAGCAATAACAGCATCCCACTGCTGCTCTGTCATCTTCAGCATCAGCGCGTCCTTGGTGATGCCAGCGTTGTTCACCAGGATGTCAATACTGCCAAATTCCTCATTTACAGCCTTAACCAATTGCTCAGTCTCTGCAAAATTGGCAGCATTGCCGGCATATCCCTTAGCCTTCACACCAAGAGCTTGAATCTCACGCTCGGTGGCCAGACCGCCATGCTCCTCATCGATGACAAGGTCCGTGAATGCAATGTTGGCGCCTTCTGCGGCAAACTTCAGCGCAATAGCCTTACCTATTCCGCGTGCAGCTCCTGTAATAAGAGCTGTCTTTCCTGTTAATAATCCCATTATCAAATGTATTTTAAAAATAGAATATTCTCAATCAAAGGGGTAATCCCCGGCACTTAATGTCCGAAACTCTTCCCTAATGCACCATAGACGACTTTGGCAACGAGCGGTTTGCTGCTTTCTTCCGTCAAGCCATGACCAAGACGACCATAGATGAAAGGCACTTCGAGACCCTTAATACAATAATGTGTAATATCGGCCACCAGGTCTACATCCTCAATATCAAACTCACCATCTGCCTTAGCATCGGAGTACACCTTACGGAACAGTTCTATCTCGTCCTCATCAAAGTTCTTGCGCACCTTCTCCACCATCCATATGTTACGGAAAAACTCGGCCCGCAGATTACCGTTACGAATAACGGTCTCCTTTATCATGCTCAGGTGGGTATAGATAAGCTCTATAATCTTGTCTTGAGGCGAAATCTTTTTGGAGGCAACCTCATCCAGCTTGTCACTCAAGCGCTCAAGTTCGCCCTCTATGACTGCATAGTAGACTTCCTCCTTACTTTTAAAGTAGGTGTAAAGCGTCCGACGCCCCTTTCCCGAAGCCTTGGCAATGTCATTCATTGTTGTGTTGGCAATTCCATTCTTGGCAAACAATTGCCTGGCCACATCAACAAGTGTCTGCCGCGTCTTTGATATTGACATAGATTCGCCCTCCTAAATAGTTGCACATTTAATTACAATGTGCAAAAGTAGGGCTTTTATTTCATTCTGACAAAAAATAGGGAGCTTTTTTCTCTCCTATTTTTGCCTTTCACCTATATTCTTCCTTGAGCAACAATCGCCTCAACACCAAGCCGGAATCAAAAGTTCCCATCTCAAACAGCCCTTCACACAATTCAAAAAGCCCACCATTAAGATGGGCAAACATGTTTGACATTTGGAGAACATATGATTGACCAATTCTCGTTCTCCCCTCAATCCTGATCTTCGCCAGTCCCTCATTCAATATGTTTATGGCATTATTGACTGTATGCAATATGTCCACAGATAATTAGGGTCTGGAATACCGGAATATATCTATCAGGAGGCTCTGAGCAGAAAAATGGTTAAAGAGCAGTTTGATGTAAGGAAGGATCTCATATATCATCCGTTTTTCGACGGCGAACAACGCGGAAGCCACATCAAGATGGATATGGTCGTGACGACGCCCCTTGGCAATGTCATCATAGCGTACAAGTCTATTAAGGCCCTCCGCAATAGATAACGGTGGATACACCGTACCCGGTCTGCGTCGGTATCGTGCATAACTGTGTAATGGCATAGTCCGATGCCTTCGAATAGCGAGCTGACCACCGCCTCCTGAAAGAGCCCTTTGGGGGACGACGAATGGTCCAATGCAGGGACGGTATTTAGGGGTTAACACTATGGGGCATGTGGGGTGAAAGTGGCGCTCTGGAGGGTCAAAGGCTGGGGTGACCATATGGTAATCCTATAGTTACTATGTTTGCAAACGCTAACGCAAAGTAAGACCATTGGATATTCGCTCTCG
>ONMG01000171.1 GCA_900318855.1 uncultured Prevotella sp. | reverse complement strand
TCTTTGCCAAAGCCATGAAGTTCGTAGCTCCCGTGCGCAAAGCTTTGCCCTTCCCGACCTTCTTCAATCTCCTTGGCCCACTGGTGAATCCATCGAAGCCCCAATGCCAGCTTTTAGGAGTGGCCACCCTCAATCAGATGCGACTCTATCACAGCGTATATCAGCGTTTGGACATCGATTATGGCATCGTAAACAGCATCGACGGTTACGACGAGATATCCTTAACCGGCGATTTCAAGGTGACCACCAACGACTATGAACGCGTATTCAACCCATCCGATTTAGGATTCAGCATTACAAAGCCCGAGGAGCTCGTAGCCGGAGCTACAGAGGAGGAAGCAGCAGCCATCTTCGATGCGGTGCTCGAGAACAAAGCCTTGCCCGCACAGAAGAACATCGTTTTGGCAAATGCTGCCTTTGGTATCCAGGTGCTCGAGAAAGGCCGGAAGCCAATAGATCAGTGTATTGAAATAGCAAGAGAATCGATTGATAGTGGAAAGGCTCTCAGCACCTTCCGTAAATTTGTTGAACTCAACTCTTAATGCCATGGACATCCTGACAGAAATCATCGGCTTCAAGAAGACCGAACTGGCTGAACGCAAGCAGTTTGTACCACCCTCAAGGATGAGTGAGCTGGTGGCACCGATACTGCGCCACAAGCCATCTTCGATGAAATCGGCACTTTTGGCCTCGTCCACTGGCATCATCGCCGAATTCAAACGCCACTCACCCTCGAAAGGCTGGATAAAGAAGGATGGGAAGGCCAGTGTCATTCCGCTCGCCTATCAGCGTCACGGTGCCTCTGCACTGAGCATACTCACCGACACCCAGTTTTTCGGCGGCTACGATGAGTATGTGCAAGAGGCAGTAGAGTCGGGCGTTGAAATACCTATATTATATAAGAATTTCGTCATCGACGACTACCAACTCTTCCAGGCTCGCTATTGCGGTGCCTCGGCTGTGCTGCTCATCGCTGCTGCTTTAGAGAAGGACGACTGTCGCAGGCTGATTCACAATGCCCATCAGCTGGGACTGGAGGTGTTGCTTGAAATGCACAATGAGCGCGACCTCGACTATGCCGACTTGGAACCCGATATCTACGGTATCAACAACCGCAATCTCGGCTCATTCGTAACCGATGTGACCAACTCGTTCCGTTTGGCTGAGAAGCTTCCCAAGGATGTGTGCAAAGTCAGCGAGAGCGGCATCAGCCAGCCTTCAACGGTGAGCGAACTCCGGCAGCTGGGCTTCCGCGGCTTCCTGATGGGAGAGCACTTTATGAGAGCCGACGCACCGGGGGAAGCTTTAGCCGCCTTCATCGCGGAACTTCAACAACAGAACAGCTAATTACTTTCACCTTCCGACTATGATTATAAAGGTATGTGGCATGACAGATGCCGAAAATATAGATGCAGTAGCGGCGCTCGGAGTCGACATGATAGGATTCATCTTTGCACCGTCCTCTCCCCGCTATGTACGTATGATTAGCAGCAAAGCCGGTATTCTGCCCGACTATGGCGAGCCGAGTCTGCGGGAAGAAGGAAAATCGCCCGAGAGCAGCAGAGCCGGAAAATTGAAAAGGGTAGGGGTGTTCGTTGACGACATGCCACAGAACATCGTGACAAGAGTCTACAACTATCATCTGGACTACGTGCAGCTCCATGGCAGCGAAAGCCCGGTGATGATTGAGAACCTGAGACGCACGCTTGTCCCCGACATCGTAAGCACCATCGGCATCATCAAGGCCATAAACATTGCTGAAGCCGACGATTTTATGCGCTGCAAGCAGTACGAGGGTCTCGTCGACTACTTTCTCTTCGACACCAAGAGCAAATTGCCCGGCGGCAGCGGAGAGTCGTTCGACTGGTCGCTTCTCAATCACTACCAGGGCGACACCCCTTTTCTGCTGAGTGGAGGCATTGGGCGAGACGACGCAATGATCGTGAGATCCGTGCACCATCCTCAGTTTGCGGGCGTCGACTTGAACAGTCGTTTTGAGACGCAGCCAGGGATAAAGGATGTCGGTAAACTCAAAACATTCATAAAGACATTAAAAGATGAATAGAATCAATCAACTTTTCAGCGACAACAGCCACCGCAAATTGCTCTCGCTCTATTTCTGCGCTGGCTGCCCTACCTTAGATGGCACAGGCGACGTCATACTGGCCATGCAGCACCACGGCATCGACATGATTGAAGTGGGCATCCCCTTCAGCGATCCCTTGGCCGATGGTCCGGTGATTCAGAGCGCCGGCACCGTAGCCTTGAGAAACGGGATGACACTCAGGAAGCTCTTCGCCCAGCTGAAGACCATAAAGGACAAGGTGAAGATACCACTGGTGATGATGGGCTATCTCAATGTTATTATGCACTATGGGCTCGACAATTTCTTCAGCAGCTGCCAGACGAGCGGAGCAAGCGGATGCATCATCCCCGACCTGCCCTTCAGCGACTATATGGAGGTGGTGAAGCCCATCGCCGACAAATACGACATCCGGGTAATCATGATGATAACCCCTGAGACCAGCGAACAACGCATCCGCTTTATCGATGAGCATACCGACGGCTTCATCTACATGGTTTCCTCGGCCAGCATCACAGGAGCACAGTCGAGCTTCGATGAGGCCAAACAGGCTTACTTCCAGCGCATCAACGCCATGAACCTGAAGCATCCGCGCATGATCGGCTTCGGCATCAGTAACAAACAGACCCTTGAGAGTGCCTGGCATAATGCGGCAGGAGCCATCATCGGCTCCAAGTTCGTGACCTTGCTCAATGAAACCCAAGATCCCGACAAGGCACTCCAGCAACTCTTTGAAGCATTAAAACATTAACAACATGAGAAATTTCACTACTCCAACCCCCGACGGCTTCTTCGGAAGGTACGGCGGCGCCTATGTTCCTGAAATATTATATAAATGTGTTCACGATTTGCAGAACGCCTACCTGCCCATCATGGAAAGCGATGAATTCAAGCAAGAATACCGCGCGCTGCTTAAAGATTATGTGGGCCGCCCTTCACCCCTTTATTTCGCCCGGCGCATGAGCGAGCGCTATGGCTGTAAGCTCTATCTCAAGCGCGAAGACCTCAATCACACCGGAGCGCACAAGATAAACAATGCCATCGGTCAGATACTCCTGGCCCGGAAGATGGGGAAGAAGCGCATTATCGCCGAGACCGGGGCCGGACAGCATGGTGTGGCAACGGCCACCGTGTGTGCTTTGTTTGGCATGGAATGCGAAATCTTCATGGGCAAGACCGATGTAGAGAGACAGTATCCCAATGTGGAGCGCATGAAGATGCTTGGTGCAACCGTACATCCGGTGACTACGGGCAACATGACCCTCTCGGATGCTTGCTCGGAGGCTATACGCGACTGGTGCTGCCACCCGCAGGATACTTACTATCTCGTCGGTTCCACCATGGGCCCCCATCCTTATCCCGACATCGTGGCTAAGATGCAAAGCGTCATCAGTGAGGAGATAAAATGGCAGTTGCAGGAGAAGACGGGACGTGACTATCCTGACTACCTCATAGCCTGCGTGGGTGGCGGCAGCAACGCCGCCGGAACCATCTACCACTACGTCGACGATGACCGCGTGAAAATAGTCCTGGCCGAAGCAGGTGGCCACGGCACCGATACCGATTTCACAGCTGCCACTATCCACTGCGGCACTGAGGGCATCATTCATGGAGCCCGTACCCTCGTGATGCAGACCGACGACGGTCAGATTAAGGAGGCCTTCACCATCTCTGCCGGCCTCGACTATCCCGGTATTGGCCCCATGCACGCAAACCTGGCATTGCAGGGGCGCGAGCAGGTGCTGGCCATCAATGACGACGAGGCTATCTATGCAGGCTACGAGCTCACACGCACCGAGGGCATCATCCCCGCCATAGAGAGTGCACATGCGGTGGCAGCCCTCAGGAAACTCTCGTTTAAACCCGACGATGTGGTGGTGCTCACTGTCAGCGG
>ONMG01000170.1 GCA_900318855.1 uncultured Prevotella sp. | reverse complement strand
TTACCGGCGGCAAGAGTGTCGAAGTCCACTTTCCATAGTGCCCCGTCAGCAAGCACATAGAGTAGATTGCCCTGAAGCATCATCTTGTCGAACTTCTTGCGGAAGTGGGCTATGAGACGCCCGTCATTGTGAATGATGAGGCAGGCGGAACCATTGCCGTAGGTCACCACGGAATAGTTGCCCCAGCTGAACACATTATTATATATATTGGCCGACTGATAGTCGTCGCAGATGTTTAGCTTGTGGTCGATGACGAGCATCTTGCCCTTGTCGGTGATGACGATGCAGGTGGAGTCGGTAGGGTAGAGTGGGGTGAGTGTCTCGTCATAAGTGCGGAAGTTGTAGAGGGTATCATTGCGCATCTCCACAAGGTTGCCGTCACCCTTTGAAGTGCCCGACAGGTTGAAGTATTCTCCTGTCAAGGCACCACAGACACCATCGGCGAGGATGAGCGCCATGTTCTTCAGAATCATACTTCCGGTGCGCTTAATTCCCGTTTGTGCGGCATGTGAGCAGATGTCTCCCTTTGGGATGTGGACTGATGCTGTCGTCGAGGAGTTGGTCGGCCTTCAGTGTGTGTCCCTGTATATCGACAAGCAGTGGCACGCTGTTGGTGTCGGCAACGGTCGCCTATCTGGCTTCCGTGCGTCCGACGCACGGAATGCTCAGCAGGGCGAACAGCGCCAGCAGGTGGCAGGAAAGCATTGGCTTAATCGGCATCTTCCTGGAACAGTGGATCGTCGGGGGTCACCATAAGTGGTTTCTGTTCAGCGGCTTTAAGTATGTTCTCGGGCACATACTGCTTGTTGACCACCAGACGGAACATGTAGGCATTGAACCAGTCGTTGGTCATGATGAGGCAACCGTTCTGTCCGTAGGTGGGTCCCCAACTGTTCTCAACTTTCCACTTCAGTGGTTGCCCACTCTCATCAAGGTCGACGGCTGTTAGCGTCATGGCATGTGTGGAACCGCTATCGAAGGTGCTGATGCGCTGGGCTTTGTCCATGCCGAATGTAGTTCCCATGAGCGAGCTGTAATCGTAGTTGTTCAGATCCAGGTAGCCACGTTTGCGGTCGAACTGCTTGCCCACATCGTAGCTGGAATACATCTTGTGACCGTCTTTGAGCGAGGCAATGGCAAGCTTGGCAATGTCCTCCATAGGCAGATTCACGTATTTCCAATTGTGTCCGTCGTAGGTGTGCCGGTCGAACTCCACCTCATAGGTCTTGTAGTAGGGACGTCGTGGGTCATTCATGGCCATGATGAAGGTGCCGTTGAGCGGGTGCCCGACGGTAGCGTCATAGAATTCCTTGGGCGTGTAGGTCTTAGCCGGAGTCATGGCCTTACCGGCAGCGTTGCGGAAGGTGTAGCTGAATTCCTTCACGGGTTCGCCTATGGTAAGCGTCAGCATGTGGTAGATAGTTGCAAGCATAGAAGTCTTGAGCTTGGTGAGTTCAGCCGGTTTAGCCCCTTTTGCCACTCTCTCACGGAGTTGGAGTCCATACTCGCGTAGCTTTGATGAGATGAGTCTTGCCATGGTGCGGGTGTTGTCGGTGCTGTAGGTCTCGGGCATGACGCTCATGGGGACGAGTCCATATTTCTCGGCCAGGTCGGCCACGCCGCAGAATGTGCCTCCGTCATTGATAGGATTACGGAAGAAGAACTGCACCTGCTTGTCGTCCATTGGCTTGTTGGCACAGTCGATAACCCCCTGGAGCATGAGGTTGGCTTTCTCCAGTTGGTCGTAGAAGAAGAGGTAGGCTTGTGAGAATTCAACCCGGAGAGAGTCGCCGTGGGCCTTGGCAAAATTGGCTCTGAGGACGTTAAGTCCTGAGAACATCCAGCAGCGACCGGAACTCTTTTGGTCGTGGATGCTCTGCTTTGGCGTCTCTATGCTGAAATGCGTATCGAGCTGCCCTTGGACGTCATGATTCTTGGCTAAGTCGTCGATGCTGTTGGAAGCGATTGCGTTGAAGAGGGCTTTGTCGGCAAGACGATTGGCAGAAGCCTGGCTGGCAGTCGACTGTGCTTTGATGATGTCGTTGAGCATACTGGGGCTGATACCGCCTTCAGAACGGTGCTGGGCACTGGCTCCCAAAGCGAGCAGTAACAATGCTCCGAGGAAAAGGGTCTTTGTGTGCATAGTGATAAAGTGTTTGAAACATTTACGTTATTCTTAGGATAGGCATAAGAGCCCAAAATCCTACTCTGCAAAGATAAGGTATTCCAGTGAGACTGGCAAAGGAAACAGGCACTTTTGAATATCCGGGTTCCCTACATGAGTGGTGAAAGCAGACGGACGAGTGATTCCCACAGACGTTTGAAGAAGGGAGGATGCTTGAGCTTGCGCACTTCATCTATCATAAAGCATTGCTTTTGGTCGTCGAGGAACACCTGCTTGAGGCGGAGCGACATCTCACGGTCGTAGAAGAAGATGTTGGACTCAAAGTCGTGCTCGAAACTGCGGAAGTCGATGTTGGATGAGCCGCAGGTGCACACACCGTCGTCGCTTATGAGCAATTTTGAATGATTGAAGCCTGCCTTGTAAAGGTAGATTTTCACGCCTGCTTCTACCACCTCTCGCAGATAGGAATGGCTGGCCCAATCGCATACTGGAGTGTCTCCGCGAAGGGGAACCATCAGTCGGACATCGACGCCCGCCACAGCTGCTGTGCGCATGGCGAAGAGGATGGGCTCGGTCGGCATGAAGTAAGGGGTCTCCATGTAGACGTATTGGGTGGCTTGCATGAGAATACGCACATAGCCTTGCTCTATCTCGTGCCAGGGAGAGATGGGTGAACTGGGTACTACTTGCGCGATGCAGTTGTTGCTGATGGTGGTATCGAGGGGCGGATAGTACTTGTGGTCGGTGATGAGGGTGCGGTCGACAAAAAACCAGTCGACAAGGAAGGCGCGTTGCATGGCATACACTGCACCGCCTCTGACTTTCATATGAGTGTCGCGCCAGGGCTGCTTGCCTGTGCCTCGGATGTAGCGTATGGCAATGTTCATTCCTCCGATGAACCCCACCCGTCCGTCTATGATGCATAGTTTGCGGTGGTTCCGGTAATTGGCTTTACTCGTGAAAGCCGGGAAGAGCACAGGCATGAAGGAGCGTACGTCGACTCCGCCGTCGCGCATACGCTCGGCAAATGACTTCCGTGCCTTCCAGTTGCCCACGTCGTCGAAGATAACGCGGACTTCGACTCCTTGGCGCGCCCGGTCGATGAGTGCGTCGGCCACAAGATTGCCCAATGGGTCGTCGGCAAAGACAAATGATTCGAGGTGAATGTGCTCCTGGGCCTCACCAATAGCTACAAGGAGAGCCAAGAAGAAGTCGGAACCCTGCGTATAGATGTCGGCTTCGTTATCCTTAAAAGGGAGTGCCAGGCTTTGGTTGGCAAAGAGGCTGAGCAGTGAACGATAGGTTTCAGGGATACGCAGGTCCTTCTGTTCGGCAAACTCCAGCATGGAGCGCTTTACCAGTTGATCGAGACTCTGCTGGCTGATGACTTTCTCCTTACGCGTGTTTTGACCGAAGAAGATGTAGAGAATGATGCCAACGAAGGGCATGAAGAAGAGCACCAAGAGCCAAGCTATCGTCTTTGCAGGCTGCCGGTTGTCGAGCAGGATGGTTATCATCATGGCTATATCGGTGAGGATATAGAGCGAGATGAATGTCCAATGGAGGTATATCATAGGCCAGGTACTATTTGAATGGTGCAGTTCTAAATCACAATGTCATTGCCAAGCATCTTTGCCAGACGGTTGCGTATTTCCTGCATTTCCCGGTATTCCTTCATCAGTTGCATGAGCTGTTCGGGCGGCAGCCCTGGTAGCGATATCTGCTTCTGTAATTCGCGTAAGTGGGCTTCTGCATAGTCGAGCCGGAAGTCGAGCAGCAGATGGTCGGCCTCATTGCGGAGTTTCTGTCGTTTAGCTTCTTCCTTTGCTTGCTCGTCGAGGAACTTATCGCTCTCCCGGCCTTCGTCTTGCTTGACAGCCATCTGATAGTGGTCGACACTGAGTGCATCGGCTGTCTTGCTAATCTCTAAGTCGGCATGGTGGATGAAGTAGGGCTCAGCCTTGAATTCGGGGTCGGAGCTATGTTGTACGGCTTCGTCCAGAATGCGGTTGTATACGGGGTTCTGGAACATTAGTCCGTCGGCGCTGAGCGAGAAGGAAAAATATTGCGCCACGTTGAAGTTTCGGATGTCGCCTTCGCTGATTTCCACGTTCGTGTAGATGATTTTTTCGCCGTGCAGAATGACTAATCTGATCATCATGTCTTCCACCTTCGAGCCCTGCTGCTGAGGGGTGGCGGGCTGCAGAGGTGCTGCCGGCTGAGGAGTATCCTGCTGTCGCCGTTCTTCACGGCGTTGTTCGGCCTCGCGCCCGGAGCGGATGAAGCGGTTCATCTGGTTGATGAGCGTGTTCTCGCTTATCTGCATGCGCTCGGAACATTCGTGGATATAGGTGTCGCGCAGAATGGCATCTTGGACGAGTGAGATGGAGTTGACGATGCTGTTGATGGCTTCAGAACGCTTCTGTGGGTCGTCGTTGCCGTCGGTGAGCAAGCGCGTCTTGAAGGCGATAAAGTCGGTCTCGTGTTCTCTGATGTACTGGCGGAATTCTTCGGCGGTGTGCTTTCTGGCGAAGCTGTCGGGGTCGTCGCCCCCCGGCAGGAGCAGTACCTTGAGGTTCATGCCCTCTTGTAGCAGCATGTCGGTGCCTCGGAGAGCTGCATGGTGTCCGGCCTCGTCGTCATCATAGATGAGAGTGATGTTGGACGTAAAGCGGTGCAGCAGGTGGATTTGCTGTGGGGTTAGGGCAGTCCCTGAGCCGGCTACTACGTTCTCGATACCACACTGGTACATGGAGATGACGTCGGCCTGCCCTTCAACAAGGTAGACGCGATCGTTCTTTGCAATGGCCTGCTTGGCCTGATAGATACCGTAGAGCTCATTCCCTTTGTGAAAGATTTCGGAGTCGGGCGAGTTGACATATTTCTGCATTACGCCTTTGGTTCGTGCGTCGAGCACTCGTCCTGAGAAGCCTATAACCTTTCCGCTTACGCTCATCCAGGGAAAGATGACCCGGCCTGCGAATCGGTCGATGAGCTCATCGTGCTCATTCTTGTAGCACAGTCCGTCCTTCAATATATACTCTTCTTTGTAGCCTTCCTTCTTGGCTGTGGAGGCCAGTAGGAAGCGGTCCTGCAAATCGTAGCCTAAGCGGAATCGCTCAATCGTGTCGTCTCTGAATCCACGGCTGCGGAAGTAAGCCTGTCCGAAAGCCTTTCCGTCCTCGGTCTCATGGAGTGTCTTCTCGAAGTATTTTGCTGCCCAGTCCATGACAATGAGCATACTCTCGCGCTCGCTTTGCTGGCGTCGTTCCTCATCGGTGAGCTCTTTCTCCTTGATTTCTATATGGTATTTGTCGGCCAGCCATCGCAGAGCCTCTGGATAGGTCATCTGCCTGAGTTCCATTAGGAATGTGATGGCGTTGCCTCCTTTGCCGCAGCCAAAGCAATGGCAGGTGCCACGTGAGGGTGAAACAAAGAACGACGGTGTGCGCTCATTGTGGAAGGGGCACAGCCCTTTATAGTTGGAGCCACTCTTCTTCAGTGACACAAACTCTGAGACCACATCTACGATGTTGGCTGCCTCTTTTATTTTTTCTACTGTCAGTCTGTCTATCATAGCGGGTACAAAGATAATGCAAACAGACGGAATGGGAAAGAAAAGATGCGTCTTTTCTTTCCTATTTCGTCTATGTATAGCCGCTCTTACGGGTAGGCTTGTTGCACGGCTCAGAAGTCGAAGTTCGTGATGTATTGCAGATGCTTCATGGGATGACCGCCCCAGAAGGTGTCGTTGTGGTAGATGAAGCCCAAAGAGGTGTAGAGTTGTTCTGCCTTGGGGTTCCCTTTGTCCACGAGCAGTCCCACGCGGCGGAATCCTTTCTCAGAGGCTTTGTGGAGGGTCTCTTTCATCAATGCAGTAGCTATTCCCTGATGACGGCAGTCGGGTCGTACGGCTACGCTGTCAATGTAGAATTCTCCTGCTGTGGTCTCGTCGTCCATGGAGCTGTAGTCGATGTGGAATGTGTCGCGGGCGAGTTTGATGAAGGCTTCACGCAGTTCATGCAGCCTGGCTCCGTCGTAGCCCACGCATATTCCGGCCACTCTGCCCTTGTCGTCGAGTGCCACAAGGGTGTTCTGATAGCTGTATTGGCTGTTGTCCATGCCTACCAATTGTGTCATCACTTGTTCGAACTCCTCTAAGGAGTGGTTGGCCCCGGCAAAGTTCTGGCAGCACTCATGATTCATCGCAGCCATGATGAGCGGTGCAATCTCAGGGGCCTGGTGTCTGTTAGCATTCGTTATCTTCATAATATGATGGGTTTATGGTGTCAATCGTCGTCATCGCCTGCCTGTACATAGTCGCGGGTAAGCCGAAATCCAGAGTGGGGGCATCTCTTAGGTTGCATCACTGAATCAGCTTAGCCTTTAGCCCGACAGAAGCCTGTGCTGTCAGTATTGCAAGAACAGAAGAAATACATGGAGTTTCATATTCTGTATGATATTTGAATCCGTTGATGCAAAGATAACCTTTATATTTGATATGTTAAAGCTTTTGTCTGAATTCTTTATTGCAATAAGATAAAAAAGCAGAATGTGTTTTCTGGTCAGCTTTATTTTGGTGCGTTAAGATGCTCGTATGAATGGTCGAACGAAAGACTCAGTTACGTTCTTCGTGTTTCTTGTCCAGCCAGTCGAAGATGAGCAGGGCGGCCCCTACCACCAGACCCTGGATAAAGAGGGCGAGCCAACTGTCGTCTTGCTTGAGTAACTTGGAAATAAGCATGAAGACGATGGCGAGGATGAGGACTCTGCCCACCTTGGAACACAATTTGCTTGAGGGAAACTTCATAATCATATAAGGTATAAAAAGATGGGAAGAGAGCCCTTTCAAGTCGCTCCCTTCCCTGTACTTTAAAGCTTAAAGGGTGGCCAGTTCCACCACCTTGTCTACTGCTGCGCTGAGCCCGTCTAGGTCGCGGCCTCCAGCTTGGGCGTAGTGGGGCTGTCCGCCTCCGCCTCCCTTGATGAGTTTGGCCGCCTCGCGCACCATCTTGCCTGCATTAAGGTCGTGGCCGCTCACCATGTCGTCGCTCAGTATGACGCTCAGCATCGGTTTTCCTCCTTGAGTGGAGCCGATGACACACACCAGGTTGGAACCGGCAGCCTCGCGGATTTGGAACACCAAATCCTTGGCTGATGATGCATCAATAGGCAGCACTGCCTTCACGACCGTTGTCCCATTGACGTTGGCAGCCTTCTTGAGGAGTTCCTCTTTCAGACGGGCTACTTTCTGAGTGCGGTAGCTCTCAATTTGCTTCTTCATATCCTCGTTGTCGTCAATGTATTTCTTGACGACGGCCTTGAGGTCCTTTGCGTTGTTGAAGAGGCTGCGCACTTCCTTCAGTGTGTCCTCCACCTCGTAGATGGCATCCTCGCAGGCCTTCCCTGTGAGTGCTTCGATGCGGCGCACTCCGGCTGCAACTGAGCTTTCGCCAATAATCTTGAAGAAGCCGATGTGTCCGGTGCTTTTGGCATGGATGCCACCACAGAACTCACAGCTTGGGCCGAAGCGCACAACGCGCACCTTGTCGCCGTATTTCTCGCCGAAGAGGGCTACAGCCCCCATTTGCTTGGCTTCTTCGATGGGCATATTCCGATGCTCATCGAGCGGAAAGTCCTGACGTATCATATCGTTGACCAAACGCTCCACCTGGCGCAGTTCCTCGGGAGTAACCTTCTGGAAATGACTGAAGTCGAAGCGGAGGGTGTCGGCGTCGACATAGGAGCCTTTCTGCTCCACGTGGTCGCCGAGCACTTGCTTGAGTGCGTAGTCGAGAAGGTGGGTAGCAGTATGGTTGGCTGCCGAGCCATTGCGCTTGTCGATGTCCACGCAGGCCATGAAGTCGGCTTCCGGGTTCTGAGGGAGCTTTTTAATGATGTGGATGCTCTGATTGTTTTCACGCTTGGTGTCGATGACGTCCACGGTTTCGTTCTCGCTGACCAGGACGCCGGAGTCACCAACCTGTCCGCCCATCTCTCCGTAGAACGGTGTGTAGTCGAGCACCACCTCGAAGAAGGAGCCTTTCTTCTGTTTCACTTCACGGTAGCGCAGGATATGGCATTCGTATTCCGTATAGTCGTAGCCCACGAACTGCTGTTCGCCGTCTTGCAGCACTACCCAGTCGCCGTTCTCCACTTGTGCGGCATTACGGGCGCGTGCCTTCTGCTTGTCCATCTCCTTATTGAATCCCTTCTCGTCCACGGTGTAGCCGTTCTCTCGGCAGATGAGTTCCGTGAGGTCGAGCGGAAATCCGTAGGTGTCGAACAACCGGAAAGCACTCTCGCCGTCGAGTTCAGTCTGGCCATGGGCACGCAGTTCGTCCATGTCGCCGTTGAGCAGCTGGATGCCTTTGTCGAGGGTACGAAGGAAGGAATCCTCTTCCTCTTTCATGACGCGCGTGATGAGCTCCTGTTGGGCGGGCAGCTCGGGATAGGCTGCTCCCATCTCCTGAACGAGCACCGGAACAAGCTTGTAGATGAAGGCCTCTTTTTGACCTAAGAAGGTGTAGGCATAGCGTACGGCGCGACGCAGGATTCGGCGAATCACGTAGCCTGCCTTGGCGTTGCCCGGCAGCTGTCCGTCAGCAATCGAGAAGGCTACGGCGCGCAGATGGTCGGCCACCACGCGCATGGCAATGTCGATCTTCTCCTGCTTGTTGGCACCCTCTCCGCTGGGACCGGTGGGTGTGGTGAAGCCATATTTAAGGCCGGAGAGCATTTCTATCTGTGTGATAATCGGCTGGAAGATGTCTGTGTCATAGTTGGAGTTCTTTCCTTGCAGCATGCGCACCAGACGCTCGAATCCCATGCCGGTGTCGATGACGTGCATGGGG
>ONMG01000169.1 GCA_900318855.1 uncultured Prevotella sp. | reverse complement strand
TGTACTTCAGCTGGCCACTGATACCATAGAGATACTGAGGAATGTTGCCGTTAGTGATAGGAGCCATATCCTTGTCGTTGATGACACCGTCCTTGTTAAGGTCCTGATATTTCAGGTCACCCACGCGCGGTGTACCGAACTCGTACTTCGGACCATTGTCGATTTCGCTTTGGAAGTTGAAGTAACCGTTGCCATTGCTCTTGTCCACAAGCAGCCCCCAGGATGTTCCTAAGGGATAGCCTTGTGTTCTGTAGCGGTAGGCATAGTCATCGTCGAGAGGTGTCTCACCACTGTAGATAACCTTATTCTTAGTATAGGTTAAGTAGCCTCCAAGCGTGAAGCCGAACCCATTGCTGAATTCCTTCACGATGTTGGTCGAAATCTCGTAACCATGATTCTTAAACTTTCCCCCATTGATTTTCGGGAACGAACCCAAAGGAATACCCTGGAACCAAGGTACGGCTGTTGTTGATGAGATGATGCCATTGTCAATCTTCTCATGGAAGATGTCGAAGCTTACATTGACGAGGTTGAAGAAGCTCAGGTCGGCACCGAAGTCGAACTTCTTATTGGTCTCAGGCTTGAGGTTCTTGTTACCATAGCTTGACTCATTGACTACGTATTGCAAGGCTCCTACGGGACCACCCGAGTTGATGGTGATGTAGTCGTCATAGGAGTAGCGTGCCAGTCCGTTGCGGCTGTCGGCAGTCTTTCCGTAGCTCACGCGAAGCTTGGCATAGGTCAGAGGTTTGAATCCCTTGAGGAAGCTCTCGTTGGAGGCTATCCAAGCTGCCGATACAGCGGGCGTCGTCACCCACCTGTTTCCGGCTGCCTCGTCGTCGCTACCGCTGTAGCCTGCTACAAGGCGGATAGCATAGCGGTTATCGTAGTCGTAGGTAGCTTGTGCGCCAGTGAGCAAATGCTTCCAGGGGAACACTTCGTTGTCCTGGTAGCGCTGGTAGAGGCTGTAGGCCATAGCCGTCACATGGTGGGCACCGAAATTGCGTGCGTAGTCCATGTGGGCTCGGTAAGAAAGGTCGTAGAACTCATTCTGTCCCTTACCATAGACGAGGTTGGTGTTGTCGTCGGTACCCTTGCGTACGAAGTTATAGCCGCCATCGTTGGTAGCTTCAAAGATATAGCGACGGTAGTTCTTCGAAGTGTGGAGATTGTGGTCCACGTAACCTTTGTAGGCAGCATCGCCCGTGATGCTCAGTCCCTTAGTGATGAAGTCGAGGTTCACCTTGATGCCAAAGTTGGCATAGACATTGGTAAGGGTGTTGTTGTAGTAGCCTGTACGGTTCACCATAGCCCAGGGATTGTTGTTTTGCTTCTCCGTTACTATGACTTGTCCACCTTCGTAGTCGGCACCTTCAACGGTTGGAGTGACAGGTCCGTAGGTGGTGGCAGGAATGGTCAGTGCTGTGGAATAGACACTGGGCAGCGTGACGTTCAAGCCTGGACCATGATTCTTGATGATGTCGGCAGCAATGTTCAGATAGGATGAAACATACTTGTTGATGTCTACGTCAAGGTTTGTGCGGAAGTTAAAATAGAAGTTCTGTGAATTGCGTTCATAGTCTTTTACGCTAGATACTCCCGTGTTGTCGTTGGTAGTATGGTAAGCACCGCCGACATGAGCAAAATTGAAGTTGGAGAAGAAACGGGCCTTCGACGTACCACCACTCACGGAGAATCCTACTTTCTGAGTATGCTGGAACTTGCGCAGCACCATCGAGCGGTAGTTCGTGTTAGGATAGAGCACGGGGTTGGAACCTGTGCGGAAGCCCTCAAGTTGCTGGTCATTGTAGAAATAGTTCTTGCCGAGGCCGTCGTTGTAGGCAGCCTCATTGCGCAACTTTGCATATTCGTAGGAGCTGATGAAGGTAGGAGTTGTGGTCATCTCATGGATTCCTTCGTCGAATGTTCCCTTAATTCTCAGTTTTCCCGGTGTTCCCCTCTTTGTAGTGATTACCACTACACCGTTGGCACCCTGCACACCATAGATAGCCTCTGTGGCAGCATCTTTGAGCACGCTGATACTTTCCACCTCATCAGGAGAGATGAGCGAGTAGTAGTTGTTCGACGAACCCGGATAACAGGGCATACCGTCCACTACCACGAGAGGAGCATTGCTGTGGCTGTCGGAATGGCCGCGCACAGTCATAGAGAAGGTCTCGTTGAAGACGTTCTTATCATTCTGTGTGGTATAGAGTCCAGGCAGCAGACCTTCAAAATTATCCTGCAATTTAAGTTTGGGCGAATGACCGAGCTTCGTTCCGCTGACGGTAGCGACGGCGCCTGAGAAAGTAGCTTTACGCTCCTTAGTGAAGCCGAGGTCAATCATCTCATCCTCCTTGCTCACGTCAATGCTCATCCGAATATTGAGATTATCTTTCACTTCAGTTTTCACGCTCTTGTAGCCCAAATAGTTGAAGGTAATCTTCTTGCTGATGTTTTCGTCCTTCACAGAGAAAGCACCTTCTTCGTTTGTGATGCCGAGCGTCACTCCGTCCTCCGTGGCAATGACAACGCCGGGGAGTGGTTCTCCGAGTTCATCTGTCACGGTACCGGCCACATTGATGCCCTGCGCAGAGACTCTTGCTGAGAGTGCGAGCATGAGCACGAATGCGTATATGAATCTTTTATTTTTCATCTGTTCAATGTTTATCAGGTTAGGGTTAATTTACCATCCAGGGTTCTGCCAGTTCTCGCCTGTGATGGCGAGGATGCGGTTCACCTCGTTCAGAGGAATAGGCACCTTGAGCCACTTGTTGGAGTAGCAGAGTCTTGGGTTGCCATTCACCTGTCCGCGCTTGTAAGTGAAAGAGCCGTCGGCATTCCTTGTGATGTGCATGGCGGTTACCCACTTGTCGGTCGACGAGAGGTCCTCGTCGGGTTTGTGCAGGCGTCGCACGTCGTAATAGCGGGCTTCCTCGAAGGCAAGCTCCACGCGGCGTTCCATGATGATACGGTTGATGAGTTCTTGCCCTGTTGTCGATGAGGGAATGTCGGGCATCTTGACACGCTTGCGGATGAGGTTTACCATCGTTCTGGCAACGTCCTCGTGACCTGCGTGAGCAGCTGCTTCAGCATAGTTGAGAATAACTTCCGACAAGCGGAACTCCTTGAAGCAGGCGCGTCCTGCTCCACAGTCAAGACCGTCATGAGGATGGGAGAACTTGCGGATGTAGTAGCCTGTACGGGTCCGGGTACGACTGATAGAGGAGATACCCGTGAAAGGTTCGTTCTCGTAAGTCATAATCCAGCGGTGACGGCGAATATTCTGCGTACCGGGATAGTTCTCATAGCATTCAGTAGTTTCAGCGAAGGGCCAATAGCAGTAGCGGCGCGAACCATTAAAATAGATGTCGGCATAGAATCGCGGATCGCGGTTCATGTAGGGATTGGCTTTGTCGTAGGTCTTGTTACTGGTGTTGAAGTTGGGGTTCTCGTGCTTCTCGTCATTGTACGGCTTGTCGAGGTCAAGGATGTTGCCACCCTGCTTATTGTCAACAGGAATCGTCTCGAAGCAGTCCACCATTTCCTGTGAGGGGCATGTACCGCACTTGTATCCGCTGTATGCACCCACACCTTCCACGGCACAGTTTCCGCCTCCGTTACGTGTTTGGAAGATAGTTTCTTTGTCTTTCGGGTCGTCGCTATATTCGGCTGAGTTCCAAAAGTACTCTGCTATCATACCAATCACATTGAGGTATTTGTCATAGTCTGCCTTATTGGTGTAGAACTTCTCATTCGAGAGGTCAGAGGTTTCATCGGTGAATGTAGGAACGTCGTAGAGCTTGTTGTAGAGTTCATATCCGTTGGCGATGAGTCCCTCATAGGCTTCTTTGTTCTGCTCGTAAGCCCATTGCCAATAGTTTTGGTTGTCACAGTAGAGCGGACTTGCAGCGTAGAGCGACATGCGGCTCTTAATGGCATAAGCGAGCGCTTTAGGCAGCCGTCCGTTTTCGGAGCTCGTGGTGATACGCCATGGCAGGTCGGCACATTTCAGAGCCTCGTCGCAGTCTTTGATGATGAAGTCCACGGTTTCCTTATAGGAAGCTTTCTTCACTCCTGAGAAGTCGTCGGTGTAGTTGAAAGACTTCTCCATGAGTGGCATACCCGTACCGAACACCTTCAGCAGTTCACTGTAGTAGTAAGCCCTCAGCAGATGAGCCTCGGCTCTCCATCGTGAGCGGTCGGTCTCACTTTTGACAGTGGCAGCATCAATATGTTCGAGGAAGTAGTTACAATCGTGGATAGACTCAAAGTAAGCAGCCCAGTGGTTGCTATTGTTGGCGCCGAGCTGTGACGCACTGACGTTCCAGAAGGGGTGACTCGAGGCAGTGGCTTTTCCAGCATAATAGAGAGCCGGCGTAGCCCAGTTCACATCGTTGTCGTCGCCATCCCAGGCCTCGTCGCAGATATTGGCCGGTACACGGTCCCAGAAGAAGTAGCGGTCGTTCTTGTCCATGAAGTTCTTGTAGCAAGTGTTCAGATAAGCACCCACCTTGTCGTTGTCAGTCCATACATCGTCAAGGCTCATCTTTCCGTCGGGTGCCTGATTGAGCACATCACTGCAAGAAGAAAGACCTAATGCTGTTAAGAACAGCAAAGATAAATATGATTTTTTCATCGTAATTAGTGTTCAGTTAAAATGAGATGTTCAATCCGAAGCTCACATTCTTTGTCAAGGGATAGTCATAGGATCCGTTTGCCTCTGGATCGAGGTGTGTGGTATGCAGATGATCCCAAACAAAGAGGTTGTAGCCGCTCACGTAGATATGGCAGTTAGTCACGCCTGCGAAGGCGAGCCAGCTCTTGGGCAGAGTATAGCCGAATTCAATGTTCTTCAAGCGCATGAAGCTACGGTTCTGGATAAAGAAGTCGTTAGGCTGCTGGCTTGTAGAGCTTGACCGCGTGGTGAGTGCAGGATAAGTGATTTTCTCGTGGTTCTGCCAGCGCTCCTGAGTCCAGGCTGTGCGCTCATACTCAAAGTAGTAACCATGTCGGATGTTCTCGAATACTCCCTGGCCGCTGTAGTATTTAGAGTAATGGGCTACACCTGAGAAGAGCACTGAGAAGTCGAAGCCCTTATAGCTGGCTCCCACATTGAATCCGTAGGTGATACCGGGGATGGTGGAGTACTTGATAGGCACCATGTCCTTATCGTCGATAATCTTGTCGCCATTGAGGTCTTTATAGCGGAAGTCGCCCGGACGCGGAGTACCAAATGAGTAGGTGAGTCCGTCGGCGTCAATGTCCTCCTGCGAGATATAATAGCCTCCGTTCTTGGAGTCATCAATTTTGTAGCCCCAGCATTGTCCCAAACGATAGCCCTGCGTGCGGTAGCGGCAGACGTAGTCTTCGGTGCGGATAGGTTCGTCGTAGAAGGTGACTTTGTTGTCGTTGGTGGCGTAGTTAGCTTTCAGAGATATGTGGAGGTCTTTGATGATGTCTTTCTCATAGCCTATTTCGAATTCCCAACCGTGGTTCTCCATCTTACCCATGTTCACCTTCGGCAGATTTCCAAGTGCTACTCCTTGGAACGACGGTACTGACTGGCGGGATATGAGAATGTCGCTGCGGTTCTCTCGGAAATAGTCCACGGTGAGCGAGAGGCTGTTGAGGAACTTCATGTCGATACCCCAGTTCTGCTTGTGGGCCTTTTCCCAGGATATCTTGTTGTTGCCCAACAGACCTTGTGAGATGGAACGGATGGTGGT
>ONMG01000209.1 GCA_900318855.1 uncultured Prevotella sp. | reverse complement strand
TATTGAATACCACCGAGAGCGAACCGTCGGCATTCTGGTGCTGTTGGTAGCTGGTGCAACGGTGCTGCAGGTTATTCAGACCATTGGCATACCATCCGCCGTAAGCCCAGTTGTCGTTGTTCGTCCATGCGCGGAATGCGTTCAGTCTCGGTCCGCATCCATCGGCAATGACCGTATTATTGCCATAGTCGAGATGGTAGAGTGTGCCTTGCGTCAGGTCGAATGTGGCAGTGAACGTCTTGCCGTTTACGGTCAGCTTGCCGTCTTTTGCCTTGCCTGCGCTCACCTTACCCTGTGAGGCCAGTAGCGGGCGGTTTTGGGCTGTCTGTAGAGACAGCTGCTCTTCAGCCTGCACATATCCGGCTTTGGCCCAAGGCATATCGTGTTTGAGCCGGTAGGTGAGGTGCAGAAGATAGTCTTTTCCGGTGCCGAGACCGTCGTTCAGTCCGCTGATGCGCACTTTCCCATGCGAGCGGGGAGCCACAGTGCCGATGTCGGCTGTACCTTCTTTCACCACTTTACCGTCGGCAGTGAGCTGATAGCAGAGCTCGTAGTCTGAAAGGTCGTCGGTGTAATAGTTCTTGTTGAAGACATCGAGTACACCCGCCTTCTCATCGCTCCAGGTAGTGCTGATGTTCTGATACACCTTTTTCACCTCATAATACTGAGGCTTAGGCGTCTCGTCGCCGAAGAGGATTCCGTTCATCACGAACTGGCCGTCGTTGGGTGTATCACCGAAGTCGCCTCCGTAGGCGGCGTAGCGTCTGCCGTCCTTGGTGTAGTTCCACATACTCTGGTCTATCCAGTCCCAGATGGCTCCACCCATGAAATAGTTGGTCGACTCTATGGCATCCCAGTAGTCCACAAGGTTGCCCACGGCGTTTCCCATGGAGTGGGCGTACTCCGAGATGTGGAAGGGATATTTGATGTTCATCTTGCCCTTCACGGCATCCCTCGTCCAGGCGATACTGGGATACTGGTTGGAGCCCATGTCCACTATGTCGTTGTTGCGCTCATACTGTACAGGGCGTGATGTGTCGAAGTGCTTCAGTGAGTCGTAGGCTGCCACGAAGTTGTGACCAGGGCCGGCCTCGTTGCCCAAACTCCAGATGACAATGCAGGGATTGTTCACCAGTTCGTGAGCCATTGTCATCACGCGGTCGACGTGGGCAGGACGGAACTCGGCAACGTGGGAGAGCGACGCCTCACCGTAGAAATACTCGTGGCTCTCCAGATTGGCTTCGCTTTCCAGATAGATGCCATACTTATTGCAGAGATAGTAGAAGTAAGGGTCGTTAGGATAGTGCGATGTGCGCACGTGGTTGATGTTGGCGCGCTTCATGGCCATTACCTCACTCTCCATCTGTTGGCGTGAGAGGACGTGCCCTGTCAGGGGGTTGGTGTCGTGACGGTTCACGCCTTTGAGTTTCAGCGTCTTCCCGTTGATGTAGAAGTATCTTCCGGCCAGACCGAACTCATCTTCTGCGGCTGGTGTATCCTTAATCTCCACCGTGCGGAAGCCTGTCTGCGTGCTCACGGTTTCTATCACTTTGTTGCCTTCCATCAGCTCACCGACAAGCACATAGACGTTGGGCTGCTCTGCAGTCCAGGGTGCGGCATCCGTTACGTGGAGCGTCACTTGGTTGTCCATCTGAGCGTTTTTGTTGACTTTCAGTTTCTCACGCTTGTCCTCGAAGATAGTCACGAGCGTGTTCTCGTCGCTGTAGAGCTTGTTGCGATAGAGCAACCAGCGCAGACGCAGTTTCTTGCTGTTGCCGGCCGAGAGGTTCTGCAGAGTGGTCACCACATCCAGTTGTCCTTTGCCGTCCTTGTAAGAGGGGGTGGCCCTGATGTCGGCGATGTGCACCTTTGGAGTGGAGGTGACGTACACATTTCGGAAGATGCCGGGCAGACGGAACATGTCCTGAGCTTCGAGGAAGCTGCCGTCGGAAGAGCGGTAGACTTCCACGGCCACTTCGTTCTTGCCTTTGCGGGCAAAACGTGTGATGTCGAAGCGGGCGGCGTCGCGCGAGTTCTTCGAGAAGCCCACGTAGTGGCCGTTCACCCAGAGATAGAAGAAGGAGTCAACGCCGTCGAAGTTGAGCACGATCTCTCTTCCGTCCCAGCTGTCAGGCAGTTCGAAGGATCGCCGGAAGGAACCCACCTCGTTGCGATAAGTATAGGTGGTGTAGTTCTTTGGAGGTTCACGCATGACGCCCTTCTTCCAGTCGCCCGGTTTGATTTCATATTTGAAGATGACCCATTGGTTCACATAGACGGGCACTCCGTATTTCAGAGTCCCGTCCTTCTGCACTCCGGCGATGTTCCAGCTCACAGGCACCTGAATGATGTCCCAGGCACTGTCGTCGAAATCCTCCTCATAGAAATCCTTGGGCCGTTCGTCGGGATTCTTGGCGAAGTGGAAGCGCCAGTCGCCGTTGAGGCTCTTATAGTAAGAGGAGTTCTCGGGCAGCACTTTTCGGGCTTCGTCCACAGTGCCGAAAGAAGTGAAAAGCGAGCGAGCCGGCAGTTTGTTGTAGCCAAGCTGCTCAGGCGACTGCCATTCTTGGCCAGTAGGTCTCGTGGCTTGTCCGTAGGCGTAGCCTTCAGCCGGATGATAACCGCCTAAAGCCGTCAGCGCCATGGAGGCACAGAACAGCGTGGAAATGAAACGTTGGTTCATATTTGAATGTCGTGATTGTTGGGTGCGGCAGCATGCGGTGATTAGAGCTCGTCAATGTCCTCGGCCTGCCGTTCCAGGATGCTGGCAGCCAGACTGTCGCCTGCCTGAATGATGGAGCAGAGCGGATAGAGCATTCGGGCCGTGTCGTAGCAGCGCTCGTCCTCATAGCTGTTCATGTTAAGGCCGAAAGCGCCCATGTGCCATCTGATAGCGAGCATCTCGTCGTCGTACATCACGAGTCCGCTGCACAGCAGGTTGATGACCGACTTTTCGCCGTGTCCCATCGGAAACTTCTTGTAACTGATTTTCCATGCGTCCACGTCCTCGTAGTTGCCAGTGAACTTGTTGCGCTGCTTGCGCACCGTGCGCTTGTAGATGTCGGCCTTGCACACATCGTGGAGCAGAGCGGCTATGATGACGTGGTCACGCTTCACTTCGAGTGCCACTGAGGAGTCGAGTTTTGCCATACCGTCGAGCACGCTCAGCGAGGCTTTGCATACATTCAGCGAATGGAGCACAAGTCCTCCTTCCACATTGAGGTGATGACCTGCCGAGGCCGGAGCCTCGAAGAAGCCCTGCTCTTCCAAATCCTTGATTACGTCTTCCACTCCTTCGCGCTGAGTGGAGCGGAGCAATGAGATGAACTCTTGCTTGTTAGCTTGGATATCTATCTTCATGTAGTGTAAGTTAATTATAGTCTGTGGAGTAATTAGTCATTCAATTGCAAAGTTAATAGAAACTGCCGAGATCAACAAATAAAAGTTCGCTCTTTTTGTTGCTGACGGTTGCAGCATTTGACCTTCGGCTGCTGTCCGTAGCCTGCCTTCCAGCAGGCTTGAGGCACTCTGAGGATAGGGCATGAAAAAAGCAGCCCTAGAATCACTTCCTGGACTGCCTATATCATTTAGTCTTAATTTTCTTAAGTTGAGCGACGCATCGCTCTGTTATCCAACAATCTTAATCTTACCTTACTAATACCTAAATGATTACAACCTTTAAACCAAATAACTAAAAACCTAAATCTATTACTAACCTAAACAATCTCTTTTTCTTTTGACACTGCAAAGGTACGGACTCTTTAGCTCTAAAACAAGAAATCCCTTATAGAATGACAGAAAAGTGCCATTTAATTGAGACAAATCAAGTGTTGTGTGCGTAAACAGCCTGAAATTCTGTTCCGATTGCTCTTTAGGGCGGACTTCCGATACTTGCTGTTGGCCGACGGCCCACAGTCTGATTGCTTGCGTTGAGGTTAAAATCGTTCATAGGCTGATTTCTGTTGTTCGGCCCAAGCACGTTGTATTCATGGAACATGAGGCAGGAAAAATCACAGTCTACTCTTCAGCCAGCTATGAAAAACATCATATTATCGTTCAATAACTCTGCCGAATGGGTAGAGTGGATTTTCTAAGCATTGATGCCCGTATGCTCCGGAGCGCCTCGGCTGCCGACAGGCCATTCTGTCCGCGGTCTGCGCTCCAGGCGTTGCAGAGCTTTGTTTGACTATAGTCCGATCTCTTCGGCTCGAGAGCTGCTCACCACCACAAGATAAAGTTCCCTGGGTAAAGACATTTGGCCCAATGCGGGGTGGATATTGAGGGGCAAAGCTCTGGCTTTTGTGGGGTTGGAGTGGTGGTCTTGAGGGGTAAAAACGTGGTTGCCTATATGGTAATGCTATAGAAAAAGATCGTTCGTTACTTAGCAAATGATCAAAAGCTACGTAGCGAACGATCGTTTGTCAGGTCAATATCAAGTCATACTAAAATCACTGACTTTGGGCGTGTGGAAGGGTTTATGCGTAGGCTACGCAGTAGCTCTCTCCCAGGTTCCGATTATTGTGGACGCGTACTGCTATCAGTCGTTGCCGAAATGAATTCTGGCCCCTATGT
>ONMG01000168.1 GCA_900318855.1 uncultured Prevotella sp. | reverse complement strand
AGAATGATTCTAATGAGTTTCTTGTTCATATATCCTTAACTTTATTGTTTCTGGTTGCAAAGTTAAGGAAAAGAAAGTGCAACTGGGTTGCAAAGTTCGGTCGGCCCTTTGGCGGTCCATTGACGAGTGTCGCCTCAGTACAAAACAAAAGGACAAGCTCTTCCCCCATGGAGGCTTTCCGCCCACAGTCTAAGAGCGGAAGGCAGCGGGAGGGAACAGCCTGTCCTTAAACCAACAATGCTTTAGTCGAGATTCAAGCTCTTCTTGATGGCGTCTATCTTCTGAGCGCCCTCCTCGTCGAGCTTCTCGTATTCCGAAGCGTCGTGCATGATGCCCTTCACCTCGATGTAGAACTTAATCTTCGGTTCGGTGCCCGACGGGCGCACGCTCACCTTAGTGCCGTCGCTGCAGAACCACTGGAGCACATTGCTTGTGGTGGGCATATCGAGTTTCGTCACCTTGCCCTCGGCATCGGTCTGTTCCAGAGAGGCATAGTCCTTCCAGAGCACCACCTTGGAGCCGCCGAGGTCCGTAGGCGGATTCTTGCGGAAGTTGGTCATCATCTGCTGAATCTCCTCGGCACCCGTCTTGCCCGGGCGCACCACATTGATGGTGAACTCCTTGGAGAAGCCGTACTCCAGGTAGATGCCCATGAGGATGTCGTAGAGCGTCTTGCCCTGGTCCTTGGCCCAGGCGCAGATTTCGGCGAGCAGCGAGATGGCACTCACAGCGTCCTTGTCGCGCACGAAGTCCTCGGCGAGGAATCCGTAGCTCTCCTCACCGCCGCCTATGTACTGCTGCTTGCCTTCGGAGAGTCGTATCTCCCGGGCTATCCACTTGAAGCCCGTGTAGCAGTCGCGCATCTCGATACCAGCCTTCTCGGCCACCTTGCGTATCACCTCTGTGGTGACGATGGTCTTGACGATGAAGTCGGAAGGCTTGAGGAGGCCTTTATTCTTACGGTTGGTGATGATGTAATAGAGGAAGATGAGGCAGGTCTGGTTGCCGTTGATGAGCACCCACTCGCCCTTGTCGTTCTTGCAGGCCATGCCCACGCGGTCGGCGTCGGGGTCGGAGGCCATCACGATGTCGGCATCCAGCTCCTTGGCATCGCGCAGCGCCAGCGTCAGTGCCTCGGCATATTCAGGGTTGGGCGAGACGACTGTGGGGAAGTTACCGTCCTTCACCATCTGCTCCTTCACGCAGTGCACATTGTCGAAGCCCCACAGCTTGAGCGACTGCGGGATGAGCATCATACCCGTTCCGTGGAGCGGCGTGTAGACAATCTTCAGGTTGTGCTGGTGGCTGATGGCCTCGGCGTCGATGCTCAGCGTGTGCACGCGGTCGAGGTACACCTTGTCGATGTCGGCGCCGATGGTCTGGATGAGTGCAGGATTGCCCTGGAACTTCACTTCGTCGACCTTCACCTTGTTCACCTCCTCAATGATGCCTGTATCATGGGGCGCGAGTACTTGGGCGCCGTCCTCCCAATAAGCCTTGTAGCCATTATACTCTTTGGGATTGTGGCTGGCGGTGATGTTCACACCGGCCTGGCACTTGAGCTCGCGAATGGCAAACGAGCATTCTGGCGTGGGACGCATGTCGTCGAAGAGATAAGCCTTGATGCCATTGGCCGAGAAGATGTCGGCTACGGTGACGGCAAACTTGCGGCTGTTGTTGCGGCAGTCGTGGCACACCACCACGCTGATATCCTTGCGGCCGGCAAAGCACTTCTTGAGGTAGTTGGCAAAGCCCTGGGTGGCCATACCCACGGTGTAGATGTTCATGCGGTTGGTGCCGGCGCCCATGATGCCACGAAGGCCTCCGGTGCCGAACTCCAGGTCCTTGTAGAACGACTCCACCAGGTCGGTCTTGTCATCATTCTTTAGCATGGCCTCTACGGCGTCGCGTGTCTCCTTGTCGAAAGAAGGAGAAAGCCACTGGCGGGCCTTAGCCTCGCACTGGGCAATGAGTTCTGAATTGTTTGACATAGTTGATACCTTAATAAATATGTTTCTGCCACAAAGTTAATGATAATCCCTGACATCAAGGTGTAAAAGATGTTATATTTTCACCTCCAAGCTCAATGAATAGCATTATTTATGCTTTCGCATCAGCAACTGTGCGTGGAGATACGGACTACGCTGTAAGCCGTGGCATGGACTGCGGAATCCTTCGGATTGCCCTATGTTCGGCCTGCAAACGGGGTAGCCGCGGTTACGCGGAATGGGTTCCATAACGTTGAGAGTCAGCGTGCCGCATCCTTGATTTTGGCCCACTCTGCCCCACCCTCAAGGCTTCCTCTCACCCCTCAGCGGCATAGTTTACGCCATATGGCGTAGCTATCTACGGCATATGGCGTAACTATGTCCGCCAATTGGCGTAACTATCTCCGGCGAATGGCGGACAATGTTGTGAGGCAGGGCTGCATACACCGCCAGGCCTTGAGTCCTCAGCCTGCAGAGCACGGCCGACTCAGGTGAAACTCACCGGAGCCAGAGGCTGATGACGGAAGGAAGAAGAGCAGCCGTGAGGGGTGCCCCGGCGATAGTCGGTAGGCCGGGAAGAGGCTCTGTTGTAGGGCGTGAAACCAAAAAAGCATCGGTTTCATCGGTAATTAGGATAGTTTTTATTACCTTTGCAGCATTCATCAAACCATGCACTATATGTATACGACAGGTGTCATCATCGCAGTTCTGACCTTCCTTATCATCGGAATCTTCCACCCTGTAGTCATCAAGGTGGAATACTACACCGGGACCCGATTCTGGTGGGTGTTTCTTGTTACGGGGCTGTTGGCCGTAGCGGCCTCGCTCTTAGTGGCTCAGGTCATTGTGTCCACCCTGTTGGGTGTGCTCGGAGCCACGCTGCTGTGGGCCATCGGTGAGCTGTTCTCACAGAAGAAGCGGGTGGAGAAGGGATGGTTCCCCATGAACCCGAAGCGCCGGGCCGACTATGAGGTGCCGGAAGAATTGGCAGGCCGTGCTGAGAGGGGGGAGGCTAAATGAAGACATTGCTCATCCTTGTGGGTAAGACGGCCGACAAGCTCTACGCCCATGCCATCGACGATTATGCCGGGCGCATCGGCCACTATATGCCTTTCGATATCATCACTGTGGCCGAGCCCAGGAACACGCGCAGTCTCTCGGAGCAACAACAGAAGGAGGCCGAAGGTCAGCTCCTTCTGAAACACTTGCAGCCAGGCGACACCCTCGTGCTGCTCGACGAGCGGGGAAAGGAAATGCGCAGCACCGAGTTTGCCATGTGGCTGTCGCGTCAGCAGGCTGTCACGCGCCGGCTGGTGTTCGTCATCGGCGGACCCTATGGCTTCTCGGACGCCCTCTACAAGCGGTCTTCTCAGCTCATATCGCTCTCGCGCATGACCTTCTCCCACCAGATGGTGCGCCTGATATTCGCGGAGCAGCTCTACCGCGCCTGCACCATCATCAAGGGCGAGCCCTATCATCACGAGTGAGGTCCGGCCGGCATTCTCCGGGGCCTTGAATCTTGTAGTTGCTATGCTATGCTCATTCTGTGGGCTATAGCTTCTGTTTGTTGAAGCAACGGTCGAACTCGGAACCCTGAAGGAACCAAGGCAAGAGGCCTCAGGTTCGGCAAGTGTTCCTCCCGATGCCATGTCCCGAGGTGTAGTGTTAAAAGATAACAGGCTTTAAGCTAAACACCCTACTAACCTGAAATACCGTTAAATAATCATCCGGATATTAAGCCCTTTGATAGTTTTTGCATCCAACTTGAAAACTGAAGAAACAGCGGCTGCAAGTGCCGTTGATGAGCTTCGCAACAAATGTAGCATTAACGACAAAGGAAGAGATGAAGAAAAGGAAATGGATGATGAGCCTGGGTGCCCTTCTGTGGGGCATATTACCCGTATCGGCCAGGCAGTGGACCCTTCAGCAGTGTATCGACTATGCGCTCGCTAACAATATCACCCTGCAGAAAGCCACCGTGCAGAAACTCTCGGCAGAGGAAGATGTCTATCAGAGTCAAGCCCAGTTGCTCCCGTCGTTGTCGGCCAGCACCTCGCAGAACGTCACTTATCGGCCGTGGCCCCAGCAGGGCATTGTCGGTGAGGGTTTTGTGGCGAGCTCAGTCGACAAGACCTATTACAATGGCTCCTACAGCGTGAATGCCAACTGGACAGTGTGGAATGGCAACCGCAATCGCAATACCGTGAAGCTCAACAAGCTTACGGCTCAGCAGGCAGAACTCGACTCTGCAACCCAGGCCAGCAAACTCATTGAGCAGATAGCGCAGCTCTATGTCCAGATACTCTATTCGACTGATGCCATCGGTGTCAATCAGAGTGCTCTCGCCACCAGCAAGGCCACAGAGGCCAGAGGCGAGGAATTTGTGAAGAACAAGCTGATGAGCCAGGCCGACCTGGCGCAGCTCACGGCGCAGCGCGCGCAGGACGAATACAATGTGGTGCAGGCCGAGAGCAATCTGAAAGAATACAAGCGGCAGTTGAAGCAACTGCTACAAATAACAGACAACGAAGAGTTTAATGTTGTTGTTCCAACGGCGACTGACGCCATGGCCCTGCAGACGGTGCCCGCCTTGCAGCAGGTCTACAATGCGGCTCTCGACTTCAGACCTGAGATTCAGAGTGCTCTGCTCGGTATCGAGAGCAGCAACGTGAACATGAAGATAGCCAAGGCGCTCAGTCTGCCCACGGTGGGTGTGAACGTGGGTGTGGGCACGAGCACCACCTCCATGAGCGACAACAAATGGGGACGACAGCTAAAGAACAACTTCGATGTGGGGGCCGGTGTCACCGTGAGCATTCCGCTCTTCGATCAGCGGCAAAAGAAGACCGCTGTCAACAAGGCTGCCCTGCAGCGGCAGAACTACGAACTGGAACTCAAGAATCAGCAGACGGCACTCTACTCCACCATTGAAGACTACTGGCTGCAGGCAGAGAACAACCAGAGCCGCTACAAGGCCGCCAAGGTGAGCACCAAGAGCGCCCAGGACAGCTACGACATGCTCACCGGCAAGTTTAAGAACAACCTTATCAACATCGTGGAGCTGATGACGGGTAAGGACAAGCTCCTCGCAGCCCAGCAGGCTGAGTTGCAGGCCAAATACCTGACAATTCTCAACATCGAACTCTTGAGATTCTACCAGACGGGTGTGCTCACCGTGAAATAGGCGTTTAACGACAGAGACATTAACAGAGACACAGAAGATATATGAAAGCAAGAAAAATCAGCAAGGTGTGGTACCTCGTGGCCGCACTTTTCGTAGTGGCCGTTGCGGCATGGCTGCTCTCGGGCGGCAAAAAGGAGGAAACGGTGAACTTCAGCTTTGCCACCGTGGGACCGGCCAAGATTCAGAACAGTGTCACGGCTACCGGCACTATAGAGCCGGTGACGTCGGTCACGGTGGGTACCCAGGTGAGCGGCATCGTGAGCAAGCTCTACGTCGACTACAACAGCAAGGTGAAGAAGGGACAGGTGATAGCCGAGCTCGACAAGACCAACCTCATCAGTCAGCTCAACACCGCCAAAGCCAATCTGAAGAGCGTGCAGAGCAATCTGAGCTATCAGACGGCCAACTTCAAGCGTTACAGCAATCTGTATAAGCGAGGTCTGGTGAGCGGCAACGACTACGAGACGGCCCGCGTGAGCTATCAGCAGGCGCAGGAGCAGGTGGCCTCGGCCCGTGAGGAGGTGCAGCGCGCCCAAACCAATCTCGGCTACGCCACCATCACCTCGCCCATCGACGGCGTGGTGCTGTCGAAGAGTGTGGAGGAAGGTCAGACCGTGGCTGCCAGCTTCTCGACCCCTGAGCTCTTCACCATCGCGCAGGACCTCACCAATATGCAGGTGGTGGCCGATGTGGACGAAGCCGACATCGGCGACGTGAAGGTGGGTGATCGTGTGACCTTCACCGTGGATGCCTATCCCGACGACACCTTTGAGGGCACGGTGAAGCAGGTGCGCCAGGAAGCCACGACGACCAACAATGTGGTGACCTACGAGGTCGTGATATCGGCGCCCAATGCCGACCTCAAGCTGAAGCCCGGACTCACTGCCAATGTCACCATCTACACCGAGGAACTCGACGGCGTGGTGAGCGTGCCCAGTAAGGCATTGCGCTATACCCCCGAGAAGGAGACTGTGGGCGGACGAAAGATTAAGGATGTGGCCAATGCCAAGAACAAAGTGTGGACACTCGAAGGCAACACCCTTGTGGCGCATTCGGTGAGCATCGGCAAAACCGACGGCACCCATACGCAGATTCTCAGTGGCATAAAGCCTGACGCACGGGTGATAACGGGAGTGAACGTGACTTCGCCCGAAACCGATGCCACAGCCGACGGCGAGAGCAGCCCCTTCGCTCCAGGACCTCCGGGCAAGAACAAGAATAAGGGCAAATAGGCAGCAACAACTTAGATAAGCGATTATGGACGAGAAAAAAACCGTTATAGAGCTGCAGAACGTAAAGCGTGACTTCCTGGTCGGCGACGAGGTGGTGCATGCCCTCCGGGGGGTGAGCTTCAAGATTTATGTGGGTGAGTTTGTCACCATCATGGGTAAATCGGGCTCGGGCAAGTCGACGCTGCTCAATCAGCTCGGCTGCCTCGACCCCCCCACCTCGGGCGAGTATTACCTCGACGGAGTGAGCGTGCGCACCATGACCAAGTCGCAGCGTGCTGTGCTCCGCAACCGCAAGATTGGTTTCATCTTCCAGAACTACAATCTGCTGCCCAAGACCACCAGCGTGGAGAATGTGGAGCTGCCGCTGATGTATAACCCCTCGGTGTCGGCCGACGAGCGTTTCCGCCGTGCCGTGGAAGCGCTGAAGGCTGTGGGTCTCGGCGACCGCCTCTACCACAAGTCGAACCAGATGTCGGGAGGTCAGATGCAGCGCGTGGCCATAGCCAGAGCCCTGGTCAACAACCCTGCCGTGATACTTGCCGATGAGGCCACGGGGAACCTCGACACCCGTACGAGTTTTGAGATTCTCGTGCTCTTCCAGAAGCTACATGCCGAGGGCCGCACCATCATCTTCGTGACCCACAATCCCGACATAGCCCACTATTCGAGCCGCAACATCCAGCTGCGCGACGGACATGTGATAAGCGATGAATACAATCACCACATACTCTCGGCGGCCGACGGCCTTGCGGCTCTGCCTGCCAACTCCGACGAGTGAACCTGAAAAAGAGTCAAGGAAATGAATATAACCAACTTATTCAAGATAGCCATGCGCGCCATAGCCGCCAACAAGATGCGGTCGTTTCTCACGGCGCTGGGCATCATCATCGGTGTGGCCTCAGTCATCACGATGCTCGCCATCGGTCAGGGCTCCAAGCGGAGCATCCAGGCCAACATCGCTGAGATGGGCTCCAACATGATTATGATTCATCCCGGAGCCGACATGCGTGGCGGAGTGAGGCAGGACCCCTCGGCGATGCAGACGCTGAAGCTCACCGACTATGAGAAGCTCAAGGGGGAATGCAACTACATCAAGGCTATCTCACCCGTGGTGAACAGCAGCGGACAGTTTATTTTTGGCAGCAACAATACGCAGTCGACCATTTACGGAGTGAACCGCGACTATCTCGAAATCCGGCAGCTCAGCATCAGCGACGGCGAATGCTTTACGGATAACGACATCAAGGCGTCGGCCAAGGTGTGCATCATCGGCCAGACCGTGGCCAGCTACCTTTTCCCCGACGGCAGCGACCCCATTGGCCGTGTCATCCGCTTCAACAGCATCCCGTTCCGCATCATCGGTGTGCTCAAGAAGAAAGGCTACAACTCCATGGGCATGGACCAGGACGACCTGGTGCTGGCTCCCTACACCACGGTGATGAAGCGCATACTGGCCCAAACCTACTTGAGCGAGATTCAGGCTT